>JAGOBT010000011.1 GCA_017999135.1 Burkholderiaceae bacterium | reverse complement strand
GGCCTGGCGCTGGATGCCAGCACCCAGGTGCTGCCGGTGGGCGGCAGCCGCGAGGCGCTGTTCGCCATTGCGCAGACCATCGTCGACCCGACCCGCCCGGGCGCCACCGTGGTCTGCCCCAATCCGTTCTACCAGATCTACGAGGGCGCGGCCCTGCTGGCCGGCGCCAGCGTGGTGTATGCCAACAGCGACCCGGCACGCAACTTCGCTGTGCGCTGGGACAGCATCGACGACGCCACCTGGGCACGCACGCAGCTGCTGTATGTCTGCTCACCCGGCAACCCCACCGGCGCGGTGATGCCGCTGTCGGAATGGGAAGCGCTGTTCGCGCTGAGCGACCGGCACGGCTTCGTGATCGCCAGCGACGAGTGCTACAGCGAGATCTACTTCCGCGACGAGCCGCCCCTGGGCGGGCTGGAGGCCGCGGCCAAGCTGGGGCGAAGCGACTTCGGCAACCTGATCGCCTTCACCTCGCTGAGCAAGCGCAGCAACGTGCCAGGGCTGCGCTCGGGCTTCGTGGCCGGGGATGCGGCCATCCTGAAGCAGTTTCTGCTGTACCGCACCTACCACGGCAGCGCGTTGGGCCCGGTGGTGCAGGCCGCCAGCGTGGCCGCCTGGAACGACGAGGCCCATGTGGTGGCCAACCGGGCGCTGTACCGCACCAAGTTCGCGCAGGTGACGCCGGTGCTGGCCGACGTGCTGGATGTCGCCCTGCCCGACGCCGGCTTCTACCTGTGGGCCGGCGTGCCCTCGTCCGGCGGCCAGCCCGGCGACGACATCCGCTTCGCGCTGGACCTGCTCGCTCAATACAATGTGGCGGTGCTGCCCGGCAGCCTGCTGGCGCGCACCGCCCAGGGCCACAACCCGGGCGCCGGCCGCATCCGCATGGCCCTGGTGGCAGGCACCGATGAATGCCTGGAAGCCGCCCACCGCATTGCCGCGTTCACCCGCACCTTCAACCCCGCCTGAGCCCGCTGGGCACACCGACCATGACCACCGACCTGCAGAACACCATCGACCTGGCCTGGGAAGGCCGCGCCAGCCTGGGCCCGACCACCGCCGACCCGTCCATCCGCGAGGCGGTCGACCACGCCATCGGCGAACTGAACGCCGGCCGCCTGCGCGTGGCCAGCCGCAACGGCGTGGGCGACTGGACAGTGCACCAGTGGCTGAAGAAGGCGGTGCTGCTGAGCTTCCGCCTGAACGACAACCAGCCCATCCAGGCCGGCGCGCTGACCTTCTTCGACAAGGTGCCCACCAAGTTCAGCCACACCGACGACGCCGTGCTGCGCGCCAGCGGCGTGCGCGTGGTGCCGCCGGCCGTGGCCCGGCGCGGCAGCTACCTGGGCAAGGGCGTGGTGCTGATGCCCAGCTACGTGAACATCGGCGCCTATGTCGATGAAGGCACCATGGTCGACACCTGGGCCACCGTGGGCAGCTGCGCGCAGATCGGCAAGAACGTGCACCTCTCCGGCGGCGTGGGCATCGGTGGCGTGCTGGAGCCGCTGCAGGCCAACCCCACCATCATCGAGGACAACTGCTTCATCGGCGCCCGCAGCGAGGTGGTGGAGGGTGTGATCGTCGAGGAGAACTCGGTGCTGGGCATGGGCGTGTACCTGGGGCAAAGCACCCCCATCTTCAACCGCGAGACCGGCGACATCACCTACGGCCGCGTACCCAGCGGCAGCGTGGTGGTCTCGGGCAACCTGCCCAAGACGGCCGCCAACGGCCAGCCCTACAGCATGTATGCGGCCATCATCGTGAAGCGGGTCGATGCGCAGACGCGCAGCAAGACCAGCATCAACGACCTGCTCCGCCCGTGACCATGGCCCCCCCCCGAAGCGCCTGCGGCGCTCCCCCACTGGGGGGCCGAGCCCGGACAGACAAGGTCCCGTGGACCTTGTCTGCCTGGCGAGGAGCCGGGCTGCAAGGCCCGGCGCGGCCTGCGAGGCACCCCAGCGGCCCGGCAGAGCCGGTTCCGCGGCGGCCGCTTGGTTGCGCCGTGGCCAGTCGGGGGTCTGTTCGTCTGGGTCTGCAGGAGATGTCATGAGCGGCAGGATGGATCGCGTGATGCGCCTGATGGCCGAGCGCCAGGCGTCGGATGTGTTCCTGTCGGCCAACATGCCGGTGCTGATCAAGATCCACGGCCAGATGCTGCAGCTGAGCGACCAGGTGCTGACACCGCAGCAGCCGCGCCAGCTGCTGGCCGAGGTGCTGAGCCCGCAACAGCTGGAAGAACTGGACGATACCGGCGAGCTGAACCTGGCCGTGGCCATCGACCGGGTGGGCAGCTTCCGCATCTCGGCCTTCAAGCAGCGCGGCTCGGTGGCGGGCGTGGTGCGCCACATCCCGCATGTGATCCCGTCGCTCGACACGCTGAACGTGCCCGACCTGCTGGGCCAGCTGGTGCTGGAAAAGCGCGGCCTGATCCTGATGGTGGGCGCCACCGGCTCGGGCAAGAGCACCACGCTGGCGTCGATGCTGGAGCTGCGCAACCGCACCCTGCCCGGCCACATCCTCACCATCGAGGAGCCGATCGAGTTCCTCTTCAGCAGCAAGAAGTGCGTGGTCAACCAGCGCGAGGTGGGCCGCGACACCGAGAGCCTGCAGATCGCGCTGAAGAACGCGTTGCGGCAAAGCCCCGACTGCATCCTGATCGGCGAGATCCGCGACCGCGAGACCATGAGCGCCGCGCTCAGTTATGCGCTGTCGGGCCACCTGGTGCTGGCCACGCTGCATGCCAACAACAGCCACCACGCGCTGGGCCGCATCCTGTCGTTCTACACGCCCGAGGCGCGGCCGGTGCTGCTGGGCGACCTGGCGGCCGGCCTGCGCGCCGTCATCTCGCAGCGGCTGCTGCGGGCCGAGGCGGGCGGGCGCATTCCGGCGGTGGAAGTGCTGCTCAACACCAACCTGGTGGCCGAGCTGATCGAGAAGGGTGATTTCGTCGGCGTCAAGGAAGCGATGGAGAAATCGATGGCCGACGGCTCCTGCAGCTTCGAAGAGGCGCTGGCCCGCATGATCCGCAACGGCACCATCAGCCGCGACGAAGGCCTGGCCCATGCCGACTCCGTCACCAACCTGATCTGGCGGCTGCAGAACGAGGCCGGCCCCGTCTCGCGCGCCACGCAGCGCAAGATGGGCGACGACGACGACGTGCCCGAGTACACCGACTTCATCATCGACGTGGTGCCCGATGGCTTCGTGCCCCGCCGCGGCGGCGGCTTTCCTACCCTGACGGCCTGAGCGCCTCACCCGATGACCGCGATGACCGACGACCTGGCCACGCTGCGCCTGCTGGAACAACTGATCGCCCGCCGCTCGGTCACGCCCGACGACGCCGGCTGCCAGGCCCTGGTGACCGAACGCCTGGCACCGCTGGGCTTTGCCTGCGAGACGCTGCTGTGCGGGCCCGACAGCTTCCGCGTCACCAACCTGTGGGCGGTGCACCGCGGCAGCCGGCCCGGGCCCACCGTGGTGCTGGCCGGCCACACCGATGTGGTGCCCACCGGCCCGCTGGCCGCCTGGACCAGCGACCCCTTCGTGCCCAGCCACCGGGATGGCCTGCTGTACGGCCGCGGCGCCGCCGACATGAAGACATCGATCGCCGCAATGACGGTGGCAGCCGAGGAATTCGTGCGCGCCCACCCCCAGCATGCCGGCAGCCTGGCCCTGCTGTTCACCAGCGACGAGGAAGGCCCCAGCACCGACGGCACGGTGCGGGTGGTGCAGGCGCTGCAGGCGCGTGGCGAGCGGCTGGACTGCTGCATCGTCGGCGAGCCCACGTCGGTCGACCGGCTGGGCGACATGGTGAAGAACGGCCGCCGCGGGTCGCTGTCGGCGCGCCTCACGGTGCGCGGCGTGCAGGGCCATGTGGCCTACCCGCAGCTGGCGCGCAACCCCATCCACCAGCTGGCGCCCGCGCTGGCCGCACTGGCCGCCACCACCTGGGACGACGGCAACGACCACTTCCCGCCGACCACCTGGCAGGTCAGCAACATCCACGCCGGAACCGGCGCCTTGAATGTCATCCCCGGCACGGTGGAGGTGGACTTCAACTTCCGCTTCTCGACCGAGAGCACGCCCGACAGCCTGAAGGCCCGCGTCGACGCCGTGCTGCAGCAGCACGGGTTGGAGTACACCCTGGCCTGGACGCTGGGCGGCTCGCCCTTCCTCACCCGCCCGGGCAGCCTCAGCCAAGCGCTAAGCGATGCCATCGAGGCGGAGTGCGGCATCCGCCCGGTGCTGAGCACCACCGGCGGCACCAGCGACGGCCGCTACATCGCGCCCATCTGCGAACAGGTGGTCGAGTTCGGCCCGATCAACGCCACCATCCACAAGGTGGACGAATGCGTGCGGGTGGCCGACATCACGCCGCTGAAGAACATCTACCTGCGCACGCTGGAACGCTTGCTCACATGACTGTCATCGAACTGATCGAGGCCTGCAGCGCCCGCCTCACCGAGGCGGGCGTTTCATTTGGGCAGGGCACCACCAATGCCTTCGACGAAGCCGCCTGGCTGGTGCTGTGGCGCCTGCAGATGCCGCTGGATGCGCTGGACGACGTCGAAGAGCTGGAGGTGGACGATGTCCACCTGGCCGCCGTGCACGCGCTGATCGACCAGCGCATCAGCACCCGCCAGCCTGCGGCCTACCTGACCGGCGAGGCCTGGCTGCAGGGCGTGCCCTTCACCGTGGATGCGCGCTGCATCATCCCGCGCTCGCTGATCGCCGAGCCGCTGGCCGAGGGCAGCATCGACGCCTGGCTGAGCGACCGCACCCGCCGCGTGCTCGACCTGTGCACCGGCAACGGCAGCCTGGCGGTCCTGGCCGCGATGGCCTGGCCCGAGGTGACGGTGGATGCCGCCGACCTGAGCACCGACGCGCTGGCCGTGGCCCGGCTGAACATCGACCGCCACCAGCTGGCCGACCGCATCACCCTGCACTGCGGCGACGGCCTGGCGGCAGTGGCCGGCCGGGCCTATGACCTGATCCTGTGCAACCCGCCGTACGTCAACCAGGCGTCGATGGACGCGCTGCCGGCCGAGTTCAACGCCGAGCCCGCCCTGGCCCTGGCCGGTGGCGCCGACGGCATGGACTTCATCCGCCGCCTGCTGCGTGAAGCGGCGCAGCACCTCACCCCCGACGGCGTGCTGGTGCTGGAGATCGGCCACGAACGGCCGCATTTCGATGCCGCCTTCCCCACGCTGGACGTGGTGTGGCTGCCCACCAGCGCCGGCGACGACCAGGTGCTGCTGCTCACCCGCACTGCCTTGACCGCCCTGCCCTCCACCCTGCCCCTCTCCCCATGATCCAGTTGAAGAACCTGACGCTGCGCCGCGGCGTCAAGGTGGTGTTGCAGAACGCCAGCGTGACCCTGAACCCCGGCGAGAAGGTGGGCCTGGTGGGGCGCAACGGCGCGGGCAAGTCCAGCCTGTTTTCGCTCATCGCCAACCGGCTTCAGGCCGATGCGGGTGATCTGGAGATGCCGCCCACCTGGCGCCTGGGCGAGGTGGCGCAGAACATGCCCGAGACATCGCAGGGCGCCACCGACTTCGTGCTGGAAGGCGACCTGCCGCTGATGGAAGCCCGTGCCGCGCTGGCGGCGGCGGAGGACGCCGAAGACGGCCATGCCATCGGCGAGGCCTATGTGCTGCTGGAGCAGGCCGGCACCTTCGACGCCGCATCCCGCGCGCAGGCGCTGCTGCTGGGCCTGGGCTTCCGCACCGACCAGCTGGACGCACCGGTCAACAGCTTCTCGGGCGGCTGGCGCATGCGCCTGCAGCTGGCCCGCGCGCTGATGTGCCCGGCCGACCTGCTGCTGCTGGACGAGCCCACCAACCACCTGGACCTGGACGCGCTGGTGTGGCTGGAAGGCTGGCTCAAGCGCTACCAGGGGCTGATGATCGTGATCAGCCACGACCGCGAGTTTCTCGACGCGATCACCAGCGTCACGGTGCACCTGGACAACGCGCAACTCACGCGTTATGGCGGCAACTACACCGCCTTCGAGACCATGCGCGCCGAGCGGCTGGAGCAGGCCCAGGCCGCCTTCGGCAAGCAGCAGGAGAAGATCGCCCACCTGCAGCGCTTCATCGACCGCTTCAAGGCCAAGGCCAGCAAGGCCAAGCAGGCGCAGAGCCGGGTGAAGGCGCTGGACCGCATGGTCAAGCTGGGCCCGGTGCTGGTGGACGCGGAGTTCGAGTTCACATTCCGCCAGCCGCAGAACCTGCCCAACCCGATGCTGACGATGCGCGAGCTGAGCTGCGGCTACCCGGCGCTGGAGGCCGGCCAGCCGCCGGTCACCATCGTGCGGCACATCACCCGCAGTGTGATGGCCGGCCAGCGCATCGGCATCCTGGGCGCCAACGGCCAGGGCAAGAGCACGCTGGTCAAGACCATCGCCCATGCGCTGCAACCGCTGGGCGGTGAATTTGCCGAGGGCAAGGGCCTGGCGGTGGGCTACTTCGCCCAGCAGGAGCTGGACCTGCTGAGCGAAGACGACACGCCGATGCAGCGCATGGTGCGCCTGGCGCGAGAAAGCGGTGCCACAGGGCAGGAGGCGCGTGAGCAGGAGCTGCGCAACTTCCTCGGCCAGTTCCGCTTTGCCGGCGACATGGTGCACCAGAAGGTGGGCACGCTGTCGGGCGGCGAACGCGCGCGCCTGGTGATGGCCACCATCGTCTGGGGCAAGCCCAACCTGCTGCTGCTGGACGAACCCACCAACCACCTGGACCTGAACACCCGCGAGGCGCTGAGCATCGCGCTCAACGAGTTCGAAGGCTCGGTGATGCTGGTCAGCCACGACCGCGCCCTGCTGCGCGAGGTGTGCGACGAGTTCTGGCTGGTCACGTCAGGCGGCGTGCTGCCCTTCGATGGCGACCTGGACGACTACCAGAAGTGGCTGCTGGACGTGAGCCGCGCCAACGCCCGCGGCCTGCCGCCGCCGCCGGTGCCCGGGCCGGCGCCGATCCTGTCGGCTGCGCCTGCGCCGGCCGCTGCGGCGCCCAGCCCCAAGGCCGTGGCCCGCGCCAGCGCGCCTGATGTGAAGAGCCCCGGCGCCTTCAAGCGCGACAACCCGCAAGACCGCAAGCAGAGCGGCCAGCAGCGCAACCTGATCGCCAACCGCACCCGCCCGCTGCGCGCCGAGGTGCAGCAGATCGATGCCCGCATGGAGAAGCTGGCGGCTGAGCGCACAGCGCTGGAAGTGCAACTGGCCAGCGGCAAGCTCAGCGGCCCCGACATCGCCGAGACCGGCCGCCGCCTGAACCACCTGAGCGCCGAGGTGGCCATGCTGGAAGAGCGCTGGCTGGAACTGCAGTCCGAGATCGAGGCGATCACTGGCGAGGCGGGCTGACCCCGGATCAGCGGGGTGCCGCGGGCGGGCCCAAGCTGGCCGAGGCCTGCGGTGAACGGCGAACGGCGCCGGCACTGGCCGATTGCCGTGCCGGCGCGCATCATGCGGGGACGCACAACCCCTGCGCGCCAGCATGTCAGGAGACCGCCATGGCCGACCCCGCAGCCGCCACGATCACCCAGCTGAAGAACATCCAGTCCCGCACCGGCAAATCGATCGCCGAACTGCAGGATGCCGTCGTGGCCAGTGGTGCGGCCAAGCACGGGGAGCGGCGCAGCTGGCTGATGGAACACTTCAAGCTCGGCTACGGCGACGCCAATGCTGTCGCGCTGTTCATTGGCAAACCGCTGCCCGACCTCGCAGGCGGCGCGCCCGCAAGCGCCCCGCCTGCGACGGCCGACAATCCGCTGGACACCCTCTACAGCGGTGCCAAATCCGCACTTCGCCCGCTGCACGATGCCGTGATGGACCGCGTCCGGGGCTTCGGCCCGTTCGACGAAGCGCCCAAGAAGGCCTATGTCAGCCTGCGCCGCAGGAAGCAGTTCGTGATGATCGGGCCGGCCACCAAGGACAGCGTGGAAATCGGCCTGAACGCCAAGGATCTGCCGGCCCATCCGCGGCTGAAACCGCAGCCGCCCGGGGGCATGTGCCAGGCCACGACGCGCCTCACGCAAGCGACCGACATCGATGCAGACCTGGTCTTGTGGCTGCGCCTGGCCTATGACGCCGCAGGCTGAGCGCCTGGCGCCGGCCTGGCTTGCGGTGGGTCAGAGCGCCGCCACACGCGTGCCTTCGGGGTACAGCTGTCGCAGGACGTCGGCACTGGCCTCGGCCAGCAGCGCACCCACCTCGGCCTGCCAACGGTCCAGATCCACAGCCGCGGGCGCATCGGCCAGCCAGTCGGCCCGCCGTTGCCACAGCGCATGCACGGCCGCGCGGCGGGTGGCCAGCGCGGCATCCACGGCCTCACCCCAGGCGGCGGGCGGCTCACTGGCCTGCCAATCGCCCCGCCCGCGGCCGTGGTGTGCCACCGCCAGGTAGCCCAGCAACGCGGTGCGCAGCAGGCCGTCCAGCACTGCGTCGTCCCAGGCCAGCAGGGGTTCACGCACACCGCGCAGCCGGTTGACGCCCCGCGCCGCGCCCGCCGCACCCAGCGCGCCCAGCACCCCACCGGCCAGCAGGCCGCCACCCAGCGTGAGGCCACCGCTGGCGATGTCGGCCTTCAGCCCGGCCAGCGCGCCGGCCACCGCGCCGCCCCACAGCGCAGCGCGGCCCTCGTCCACCGGCATGCGGCGGGCAAAGTGCCGGGCCAGCTGGTCCAGCACCTCGCCGCTGGCCTGGCCGGCCAGGCCGTGCAACTGGATCAGCGCGTCGGTGCCCTGGCGGATGTCGGCATCGAGCCGGGCCGCCAGCGCGGCCATGGCGCGGGCCTGCGGATCGGCATCGGCGCCCGGCGGCAGGCCCAGCGCCTGGCCCAGGCCGGCGGCCAGGCGCTGCAGCGGGGCGCGCCAGCCGGCATCGGGCAGGGCCTCGCGGTCGGCGGCGGCCCGGGCCAGGCGGCCGGCCAGCAGCTGCATGGCCTGGCGCCACACCGTCTGCTGGCGTGCAGCCCAGGCGGCCGACAGCCGCTGCATGGCGGGCTGGCGCTCGGACGGCAGCGCGGTAGCCACCGCCTGCAGCAGCACGCCCTCCTGCACCCAGCAACGGGCGAAGGCATCCAGCGGCAGCACCGCCTGCACCGGTGCGCAGCCAGGTTGGGCTGCCAGCGCCGCCAGGTGCGCCTGCCATTGCTGCAGCTGCTGCGCCTCGGCTGCGGCACTGCCGGGCGGGCCCAGCTGGTTCAGCAGCACCACCACCGGCTTGCCCAGCAGGCCCAGCACCTGCAGTTCGGGCGCCAGGTAACCGGCGTCCTCGGGTTGCTCGGCGGCATTGACGAGATACAGCGCCACATCGGTCTCGCCCAGCACATGGCGGATGGCGCGCTGGCTGGCCCAGAACGGCCGATCGCGCCAGCGGTCCCACACCTCGGTCAGCACCCAGCCCAGCGGGTTGCCGGCCTGCGCCAGCCGGCGCGCCAGGCGCAGGCTGTCACCGAAGCCGGGCGTGTCCCACAGCAGCAGACGGTCGCCGTTGGGTGATTCGGCCAGCAGGTGCGGCTCGGCCACCTCGGTGACATGGGCGGCATCGCGCACGGTGCCCACGTCGCGGCCCAGCAGGGTGCGCGCCAGCGTCGTCTTGCCCGCATTGGTGTGCGAGACCAGGCTGATCGAGACGGTGCCGGTCATGCGCTGCCCGTCATGCCACGCCCGACGGGGCGGCCAGCTCGATGAAGCCCGGTACCACGCCCACGCCCAGCAGCAGGGCCTCCCAGGCCGCGCGGCGCTGGGCCAGGCGCTCGTCGCCGTCGGGGCCGGGCAGACGCTGCCGGTAACCGGCGGTGTCGACGGCCACCCGCAGTTGCGGCCGCGGTGCCGGCAGCGCGGCCAGGGCCTGCACCACGGCCTGCACCACCGCGCCGTGGCTCTCCCGCTCGGGGGTGGCGGTCAGCGCGAACAGCAGCACCAGCAGCGGCGCCTGTGCACCGTGGCCAGTGGCATCGGCCGCCAACCGGCCCAGCGCAGCCGGCAGCCACTGCGCTGGCTGATCTTCATCGCCCAGGGCCAGGCCCGGCTGCAGGTGGCACTGCAGGCCGGGGCCGAGCCAGGTGGCCAGCGCAGGTGCCACCGCAGCCTGGCGGACCGGGTCGAGCCGGAAGCTGTAGGGCAGCACCACCACCCCACGCGGCGCGGCACTGCCGGCGTGGCCAGCCGCTTCGGCCTGCACCAGGCGCTGCAGTTCCGGGTCGTCGGGGCATGGCAGATCGGCCGCCAGCCGACGGGCACGCCACCAGCCCCAGCCCGCCAGCGCCGAGCGCGGCAGCACCACCGCCAGCAGCAGCGTCAGCGCCCAGCGGTGGATCCATGGCGCAGCCCCCTCGCCGCCGCCCGCTGCCAGACGCAGGCCCGCCAGCGTGGCGGCATCGGGCAGCGGCAGGCCGGCCAGTGCAGACGCCGGGCCCAGCAGCACCTGCAACAGGCCCTGCACCTGCGCCGGCTGCAGAAAGGTGCTGTCCCAGCCCGCCCGGTAGTCGAACACCAGGCCGCGGGCGTACAGCGCCGCCACCACGCCCAGCCCCAGCCAGGCCGCACCGGCATGCAGCAGTGCGGTGCTGCGGGCGGCCTGCAGGGCCTGGCTGTGCAGCAGCCAGTCAGCGGCGAAGCTGCGCAGCGCGGCCCGGGCCGGCGTCGACGGCAGCGCCTGGCCCGCCCCCCGCCGGGCCAGCCATGCGCCCAGGCGGGCCACGCCCAGGCCCGCTACCGACACCCCGCCGCGCGGCCGCAGGGCCCGGGCCGCCACCAGCAGCAGCACGGCCAGGTTCCAGGCCAGCAGGCCCAGCAACGGCAGCGCCAGCAGGTTGATCTGCTGCGCCCGGCCCAGGCCGTCGCCCAGCAGGCCGAAGCCCAGCGCCGCCGCCAGCAGCCAGACCGCCCAGACCGCCCGCGGCGCGGACGACGCGGCCTGCAGCGCTGGCCGCAGTGCCGGCGTGCGCTCGGCAAGGCGTGCGAGCGCCAGTGTGGCGCGGCGGGCCAGCCAGGCATCGGGGGGTGCGCCGGCACCCAGCTGGCGCCGTGCCTCGCGGCCGGCCCAGGCGGCGTCGTCGGCAGCCACCAGGGATGCCTGCTCACAGGAACGCATCAGCAGCACGGCGCGGGCGTCGGTCTCGGTCATGGCAGGGCTGCAGCAGGCCGCGGCATCGGGTGGCAGACGGGTGACCGGGCACCCGACGATGGCGGCATTGTGCCGGCCGGGCGCTGCGCCCCTGGACGCACGGCCCCGGTCATCCACTGGCCGGCGATCTACGCCTCCGTTATTGAATTGCACACAATTGAATTGTGTTCTATACTTAAAGCCATGCCACGCGTCAGCCGCACCCCTGCCACCGCCAGCCCGCACGCCGACTGGCTGGCACTGGACCACCAGCTGTGCTTTGCGCTGTATGCCGCCTCGCTGGCCATGACCAAGGCCTACAAGCCGCTGCTGGCCCCGCTGGGCATCACCTACCCGCAATACCTGGTGCTGCTGGTGCTGTGGGAGGGCGACGGCATCACCGTCAGCCAGCTGGGCGACCGGCTCACGCTGGATTCCGGCACGCTGACGCCGCTGCTGAAGCGGCTGGACGCCCAGGGCCTGCTGCAGCGCCAGCGTGATGCGGCCGACGAGCGCCGCGTGCTGCTGCACCTCACCCCGGCCGGCGCTGCGCTGCGTGCGCAGGCCATGGCGGTACCGCAGGCCATCGCCTGTGCCACCGCCTGCGATCTGCAGCAGATCGGCGCCCTGGCCACCCAGCTGCACCAGCTGCGGCGCCAGCTGCAGGCCAGCGCATCCGTCCCCGCCGCGCCGCCTGCCGGCGTGGCCGTCCCGCCCCGGCCCTGAATCCACGGGCCGCTCCCTTCCCTGCCCTCACCCAACCCAAGGAACTGCCATGGCTCTCGACAAGGTCCTCTACACCGCCACCGCCACTGCCACCGGGGGCCGCACCGGCACCGCCAGCTCGTCCGACGGCGCGCTCAGCGTCAACCTGTCCACCCCGCGTGAACTGGGCGGCGCCGGCGGCGCCGGCACCAACCCCGAGCAGCTGTTCGCCGCCGGCTACAGCGCCTGCTTCATCGGCGCGATGAAGGCCGTGGGCGCGGGCATGAAGATCAAGGTGCCCGACGACGTCAGCATCACCAGCACCGTGGGCATCGGCCCGATCCCGGGCGGCTTCGGCATCCAGGTGGCCATGGCCATCACATTGCCGGGCTTCGAGCGCGCGGCTGCCGAGCAGCTGGTGGCCGCCGCGCACAAGGTGTGCCCGTACAGCAACGCCACGCGCGGCAACATCGATGTGACGTTGACGGTGGTCTGAACGGATCACACGCGGCCATCCACCCTGATTCGGGTGGGTGTCACGGGGCGGTCATGGTTGTTTCCTACCGTGCAGGTTTTCACGCTGCACACACCCGGGAAACCTGCCATGACCGCCCTGTTCCGTTCCATCACCGCCATCACGGCTGCCCTGGCAGCCGCCGGCGCCGCCCAGGCCGCACCCAGTTTCGTCAACGGCCTGACCATCGCCGCCAGCACCGGCGACCAGTTCGGCACCTTGGTCAACGACGGCCGGCTGGGCATGTTTTCCGACCTGTACTACGACCGCACCCGCAACGAATGGTGGGGCCTGTCGGACCGCGGCCCCGGCGGCGGCACGCTGTCATACGAGACGCGGGTGCAGCGCTTCACGCTGGACGTCGATCCGCTGACCGGCGCAATCTCCAACTTCCAGGTCGCGCAGACCATCAAGTTCAGCAGCAGCGGCCAAGCCTTGAATGGGCTGGCGCCGGCGAACCCCGGCGTGCTCGGCACGTCCTTCGACCCCGAGGGCTTCGTCATCAACCCGCGCAACGGGCACTTGCTGGTCAGCGACGAATACGGCCCCTCGGTCTACGAGTTCGACCGTAGCGGCAGCCTGGTGCGCAGCTACGCCGCACCAGCCAACCTGGTGCCGCAGGTCGGCGGCGCCACCAACTACACCGCCAATGCCGCCACGCTGACCAGCGGCCGCGAGGGCAACCGCGGCCTCGAAGGCCTGGCCATCAGCCCTGACGGGCGCTTCGCCTACGCAATGCTGCAGAACGGCACGGTGACCGATGGCACGCTCAATGGCAGCAGCCTGGGCCGCAGCATGTACGCCCGCATCGTCCAGTACGACACCGGCAGCGGCGCAGCGGTGGCGCAGTACGCCTACCGCCTGGACGGTGCTGGCCCGGCGCCCGCGCAAGGCCGCGGCATCTCGGCCATCGTGGCGCTGGACGACCACCGCTTCATGGTGCTGGAGCGCAACAACCGTGGCGTGGGCGTGGACGCCAACATCGCCGGCGGTGACAAGTTGGTCTACACCATCGACCTCGCCGGCGCGACCGATGTCACCGGCATCGACCTGGATGCGCCGCTGCCGGCCGGTTACACGGCGGTGACCAAGTCCGGCACGGCGCTGCTGAACCTGGCCGCACCCGCCACACTGGCCGATTCGTCGCTGGCGGCCCTGGGCGGCCGTGCGCCCGAAAAGTGGGAAGGCCTGGCGGTCGGCCCGCAACTGCAGGACGGCTCGTACCTGCTGCTGGCCGGCACCGACAACGACTATTCGGTGACGCAGAACGGCAGCAACCAGCAGTTCGACATCTACTACAACCCCAGCACCGGCACGCGCATGCAGTGCGACCTGGGCGCCACCAGCAACTGCTTCAGCGTCAGCAACGGCGGCAGCGTCGGCGACACCAACCTGGGCGACCTGCCGGCAGGCTTTGCGCTGATCCCTGGTGTGCTGCAGGCCTACAAGGCCAGCGCGAACGACCTGGGCGGCTACACCGCCCCCGTGCCCGAACCCGGCACCTACGCGCTGATGCTCGCCGGCCTGGCCGGCGTGCTGGCGCTCAGCCGCCGCCGCGGCGCGCGCTGAGCAGCTGCAGCTGCAGCGCCAGCCGCGCCTGCCAGGGCGACAGGGCGGCGGCCGGGCTGGGCACCGCGCCCGGCGCCTGCACCAGCACGCCACCGGCGCAGCGGCTGCACGGCCACACCGGCAACCCGGCGGCGCGGGCCTGGTCCAGCGCCTGCTGCAGCGCCCGGTGCACCGACCCATTGCCGGTGCCGGCCACCACCAGGCCCTGCACGCCGGCCGCCACCAGCGCGCGCACCGCATCCCCACGTGCCCCTGCATGGCTGGTGACGATCTCCACCCAGGGCCATTGGGTCGGGTCGGTGTCCAGCACATCCAGCCCCAGCGCCACGCCGGCCGGCCAGTCGGCAAAGCGGCGCAGCACGCTCTCTTCCACCACGCCCAGCGGGCCGGCGTCGCCCGAACTGAAGGCGTCGGTGCGGTAGGTGTGCACTTTGCGCACCCGGTCGGCCGCATGCACCTGCCCGGCCAGCACCGCCACCACGCCGCGGGCGCCGGGCGTGCGGGCCACGGCCACCGCGTCCAGCAGGTTCTGCGGGCCGTCGGCCGCCAGCGCAGTGGCCGGGCGCATGGCCGCCACCAGCACCACCGGCTTGGCCGGCGCCAGCACCTGCTGCAGCAGCCAGGCGGTCTCTTCCAGCGTGTCGGTGCCATGGGTCACGACGATGCCCTGCACCGCCGGCCGCGCCAGGTGCCGCGCCACCGCCCGGGCCAGCGCCTGCCAGGTGGCGGCGTCCATGTCCTTGCTGTCGAGCTGGGCCACCTGCTCGGCTTCGACAGGGGTACCGGCCAGCGGCGGCACGGCGGCCAGCAGGTCGGCCACGCTGCGTTGCGCAGCGGTGTAGCCGACGTTGTCGCCCGCCACGCTGGACGCACCGGCGATGGTGCCGCCAGTGCCCAGGATGACCACGGTGCCTGCGGAATGTTCAATCGTGCTTGTCATGACGCCCTGACATGGATGAAAATACAGTGACTGGATAGAAACGCAGGCAACTCTGTGAAGGCACGCCCGATGGACCCGATGGACAGCCCCAACCCTGACAGCCCCAACACCGACAGCCCCAAGCTCACCGCCCGCCAGCAGCAGATTCTGGACCTGGTGCAAAGCGCCATCGAGCGCACCGGCGCTCCGCCCACCCGGGCCGAGATCGCCGCCGAGCTGGGCTTCAAGTCGGCCAACGCCGCTGAAGAACACCTGCAGGCCCTGGCCCGCAAGGGCGTGATCGAGCTGGTGGGCGGCACCTCGCGCGGCATCCGCCTGCGGTCTGACACGCTGCGTGCGCTGAACGCCTCGCGCAACAAGCAGTTCTCGCTGCCGCTGCCGGGGCTGATGCAGCTGACGCTGCCGCTGGTGGGACGGGTGGCGGCGGGCAGCCCCATCCTGGCGCAGGAGCATGTCGACCGCACCTACGGCGTCGAGGCCAACCTGTTCGCCCGCCCGCCCGACTACCTGCTGAAGGTGCGCGGCATGAGCATGCGCGACGCCGGCATCCTCGACGGCGACCTGCTCGCCGTGCAGAAGGCCAGTGATGCGCGCAACGGCCAGATCGTGGTGGCGCGCCTGGGCGACGAGGTCACCGTCAAGCGCCTGCACCGCACCCGCCATGGTGTGGAACTGCTGCCCGAAAACCCCGATTTCCAGCCCATCGTGGTGGGCCCCGGCGACGCGTTCGAGCTCGAGGGCATCGCCGTGGGGCTGATCCGCAACCACATGATGATGTAGTGGCTGCCAGGGCGCCCAGGCCATGTTGCGCGTGAAGTCCCCCAAGGCCGCGTCGGCGCAAGACTGCCATCGGCTGGAGCAGTTGCCCAACATCGGCCCTGCGATGGCGGCCGACCTGCGCGCCCTGGGCATCGCCCACCCGCATGACCTGGCCAGCCGCGATGCCTTCGTGCTGTACCAGGCGTTGTGCGCCCACAGCGGCAAACGGCAAGACCCCTGCGTGCTCGACACCTTCATGGCCGCCACCGATTTCATGCGCGGCGCCGCACCGGCGCCGTGGTGGGCCTACACCGCCCAGCGCAAGCGGGTGTACGGCAGCCTGTAGCGCCGCCCAGGCGTCAAGGCGCCGGCGTGATCGACAGCGTCTGCACCAGCGCACTGGCCGGCACGAACAGCGGCACGCCTTCCACCCGGCGCCAGGGCTCGGCCCAGCTGCGGAACAGCGGCGACCAGACGATGCCGCTCTGCCCGGTGCTGTGCACCACCCGGCTGTTGGCGCGGTCGGCCAGGTCGTACAGCCCGCGCAGGCTGGGGCCGTGTTCGCTGAGGTAGTACTCGCCGGTGGTGCTGTCGGCCTTCAGGCTGACACGCGACACGTTCACCGTGTAGCTGTCGCCACCCACCGGCGTGCGCACCTCGAACCACTGGGCCAGCAGCTTCACTTTCGAGAACGGCCGGTGCTCCGACCGGGCGATGTGCGCCTTGCCCCACTGCCAGGCGGCCACGTCGAGGCCCTGCGCCGCCTGCAACTCGTCCAGCGCGGCGGTGAAGGCGCGGTCGATCTGCTGGGGGCAGGTCTCCACGGCGCTGGTGGCCTTGTCGTCGCACCACCACGGGTCGCCGCTGCCGAGCACGCCTTCCAGCGCGTCGAAGTAGCCACGCTGGCCCAGCAGCCGGTCGTACAGCGGCGCACCCAGGTCGTCGGTCAGCACCTGCTGGGTCAGGTGGCGGTGCCAGGCCCAGTAGATCAGCGGCGCGGCCTTGTCGGCGGCCATGGTGCCGTCAAACGCCGCCAGCTGCGCCTGCGCCGCGGCGGCCAGCGGGTGGGCCGATTGCGCCTTCTGCAGCCGCGGCAGCATCTGCGCCACCGCCAGGCTCTTCACGTCGGCATGCAGGCGGCCCAGGTCGGCCTGGCTGTGGGTGGGCTGGGCGTCGATCAACTGCGTGATGCGCTGGAAGCGGAACGGCAGCGCCCAGTGGTGGGTGATGAAGTGCGGGTAGTCGGGCAGCGTCACCCGCTGGTTGGCATTGGCGATGTAGCCGGCCGCCGGGTCGCGGATCAGCGGCACCTGGTCGGCAGGGATGAAGCCCGCCCAGTCGTAGCGCGCCTCCCAGCCCGGCGCCGGCGCCAGGCCGCGCAGGTCGTTGTCGGCCTGGCGCAGCGGCACCCGGCCAGGTGACACCAGTGCGATGTGGCCGTTCGCGTCGGCCACCGCCATGTTCTGCATCGGCACCAGCCAGCCGCGGCTGGCGGCGATGAAGGCCTCCACCGAATCGGCGGTGTTGAACTGCAGCGATGCGGCCATGATGTCGTGGTCAGTGTCCAGCCCGGTCCAACGCAGCGCGATGGCATAGCCCGGCCGCGCCTTCGGGCCCAAGGTGCCGTGCGGATCGTCGCCCAGGCCCGACAGCACCGCGTCCGACAGCACCGGCCCGTGGCGGGTGCTGCGCACCGTCAGCGCCACATCGGCCTGGCCCTTGACCCGGATGACCTCCTGCCGGGTGTCGAAACGGGCCCAGCCAGTGGGGGTCTGGTACTGCGTCGGGTCGTCGGGCTTGATGCGCTCGAGGTAGGTGTCCTGCACGTCGGGCCCGGTGTTGGTGAAGCCCCAGGCGATGTGCTTGTTCTGCCCCATCACCACGCCGGGCAGGCCCGGCATGGTGGCGCCGGCCACGTCCAGCCCCGGCGCCTCCAGGCGGGCGAAGTACCACAGTGCCGGGGTCGACAGCTTCAGGTGCGGGTCATTGGCCAGCAGCGGCTTGCCAGTGGTGGTGCGGCTGCCGGCCAGCACCCAGCTGTTGCTGCCGGTGCCTTCCAGCCCGCTCTCGGGCGCGGCGGCCAGCAGCTTCAGCAGCGCCGGCTCGGCCAGGGCCTGCTGGCCGTCGAGCTTCAGGCCACGGTAGAAGGCGGCGTAGTCCAGCGTCTTCGGCACCGCATCGCCCGGGTAGGGTGGCAGCAGCTGGTCGATGCGGTCCTTGGGCATCTTCAGCGCCAGGCGCAGGCGGATCAGCTCGGTGTTCCAGTTCGCGCCCAGATCCCAGGCCATCATGATGGCCCAGGCCAGGCTGTCCTCCGGGGTCCAGGCCTCGGGCTGCAGGCCCAGGATGACGAACTCGGGCGGCCGCGCCTTCAGCTGGGTGATGACCGCATTCACGCCGTCGG
>JAGOBT010000317.1 GCA_017999135.1 Burkholderiaceae bacterium | reverse complement strand
ACGTCAGCTACACCGAGCTGGGCCTGCTGCTGACGATCTTCTTCGTCGTCTCCAGCGCGGTGCAGGCGGCCTCGGGCTTCCTGGTCGACCGCATCGGCCCGCGCCCGGTGCTGCTGGGCGGGCTGGGCCTGCTGGCGCTGGCGGCGCTGGGCTATGCCGCGTCCACCCACTACGCCATGCTGGCGGCCAGCGCGGTGCTGGCCGGTCTCGGCAACGGCGTGTTCCACCCGGCCGACTACACGCTGATCAACCGCAACGTGCACGCCAGCCGGCTGGGCCATGCCTACAGCGCGCACGGCATCACCGGCACGCTGGGCTGGGCGCTGGCCCCGGCGCTGATGGTGCCGGTGGCGCTGGCGGCCGGCTGGCGCGCGGCGATGGTGGCCGCCGCCGCTGTGGCGCTGGGCGTGCTGCTGCTGCTGTGGTGGCAGCGCGGCCACCTGCTGCTGCAGCCTGCCATGGCGCCGGCAGCGGCAGCCGCCAGCCCGGCTGCGGCGGCTGTGCGGGCCGAAGGGCCGCTGGATTTCCTGCGCATCCCGGCGGTGTGGGTGTGCTTCGCTTTCTTTTTCTTCTACGCCATGGCGCTGAGCGTGGTGCAGAGCTTTGCGCCCGGCGCGGCGCAGCAGCTGCACGGCGTGCCGCTGGCCTGGGTGGCCGCCTGCCTGTCGATCTACATGGTGGGCAGTGCCTGCGGCATGGTGGCCGGCGGCTTTCTGGTGCGTGACCCCGCGCGCTGCGAGCGGGTGGTGGGCGTGGGCATGGGCCTGGCCGCCTGCATCGCGCTGTGGATGGCGCTGGGCCCGGTGCCGGGCTGGGCGGTGCCGGTGCTGTTCGGCGCCATGGGGGTGGTCAGCGGCAGCGCCGGGCCATCGCGCGACATGCTGGTCAAGCGCAGCACGCCGGCCAACGCCAGCGGCCGGGTGTTCGGCGTGGTGTATGCGGGGCTGGACATCGGCCAGGCGCTGGCGCCGCTGGTCTTCGGCCGGCTGATGGATCTGCACCTGTACAGCGCCGTGTGGGTCGGCCTGGCGGTGGTACAGGCGGTGCTGATCGTCAGCGCCTTCCAGGTGCGCCGGGTGCGGCGTGAGCTGCGGCCCGCGCCCGCCGCCGGTTGACAATCGCCAGCTTCACGTTTCCTGCTGCCGACCATGACCACCCCTCGCCTCGCCGGCCACGCCCTTGTCGAAGCCCTGATCGCCCAGGGCATCACCACCTGCTTCGGCGTGCCGGGCGAAAGTTATCTGGCCGTGCTGGATGGCTTCCATGCCCACCGCGACCAGATCCGCTTCATCGCCTGCCGGCAGGAGGGCGGCGCCGCCTTCATGGCCGAGGCGCAGGGCAAGCTGGGTCCGCGGCCGGGCGTGTGCTTCGTCACCCGCGGGCCGGGGGCGACGAATGCCAGCATCGGCATCCACACCGCGTTCCAGGATTCGACGCCGCTGGTGCTGTTCATCGGCCAGGTGGCCAGCGACCAGCGCGACCGCGAGGCCTTCCAGGAACTGGACTACCGCCAGATGTTCGGCCCCGGCACGCTGGGCCTGGCCAAGTGGGTGGGCGAGGTGCACGACGCCGACCGCCTGCCCGAATACGTGGCCCGCGCCTTCCACACCGCCACCCAGGGCCGCCCCGGCCCGGTGGTGCTGGTGCTGCCCGAGGACATGCTGACCACGCCCACCGCCGCGCCGGTGCTGCCGCAGGCGCAGACGGCCCATGCCTGGCCGGCCCCCGGCGGCCTGCGCGACCTGCGCGCCCTGCTGATGGCCGCCCAGCGGCCTTTTGTCATCGCCGGCGGCGGCGGCTGGGACGCCGAAGCCGCCCGCGCGCTGCAGCGCTTTGCCGAGAACTGGCAACTGCCCGTGGGCTGCGGCTTCCGCTTCCAGGACACCTTCGACAACCGCCACCCGCTGTATGCCGGCGACGTGGGCATCGGCATCAACCCGAAACTGGCGCAGCGGGTGAAGGACGCCGATCTCATCATCGCCCTGGGCGTGCGCCTGGGTGAGATGACCACCGGCGGCTACACCCTGCTGACGCCGCCGCGGCCGGCGCAACAGCTGGTGCACATCCACGCCGGGCCCGAGGAACTGGGCCGGGTGTATGCGGCCGACCTGCTGCTGCAAGCCAGCATGGCCAGCGCCGCCAAGGCGCTGGAAGGCCTGGCCGCGCCCACCAGCGTGCCCTGGTCGGGCTGGGCGGCTGCTGCGCATGCCGACTACGAGGCCAACCACGTCGCCACGCCGGTGGCGCCACTGGACATGGCGGTGGTGATGCAGACGGTGCAGCGCCTGGCGCCCGAGAACACCATCTACACCAACGGCGCCGGCAACTTTGCCGGCTGGCTGCACCGCTTCGTGCGTTACCACGGGCTGCAGCACCGTGGCCGCACCCAGCTGGCGCCCACCTCGGGCGCGATGGGCTACGGCTTCCCGGCGGCGGTGGGGGCAGCGCTGCTGCAGCCGCACCGCACCGTGGTCAACGTGGCCGGGGATGGTGATTTCCTGATGACCGGGCAGGAGATGGCCACCGCCACCGGCTACGGCGCCAACGCGGCAGACGGGCGGCTGGTCAGCATCGTTGTCGACAACGGCACCTACGGCACCATCCGCATGCACCAGGAGCGTGAATACCCGGGCCGGGTCAGCGGCAGCGACCTGTTCAACCCCGATTTCGCGGCGATGGCGCGGGCCTTTGGCTGGCGCGCCGCGTTCGTCGACCGCACCGAAGACTTCGAGGCCGCATTCGCCGAAGCGCTGCAGCCCGGCGCGCCGATGCTGATCCACCTGAAGCTGGACGCCGACGTGAGCACCAGCCGCAGCACGCTCAGCGCCATGCGCGCCGCGGCGCAGCAGGCCGGCCGCTGACGCTGCTGCCGGCCGCTTCGGGCCGCGCTTTACGTGCGACAGGGGATGGCGCCGGCGGCTTGCGCCGGTATCATTTCAGGCTTGCCGGACATGGCACGCGCTGGTCGTTCTGCAGGGCGCCAGGCCCGGCCCATTCACGCCGCAACACGCTGCATGGAGCTGATCATCATGGCTGCAACCACCACCCGCCCCCACCTGTCCACCTGGCGTGCCGCGCTGCGCCGCGGCGTGCTGGCCGGCTGCGTTGCCGCACTGCCGCTGGCAGCCCTGGCGGCCGAGCCGCCCGTCGACCTGGGCGAAAAGGTGCCCGAGACCCAGGCCATCAACGAAGGCCTGTTCCCTGAAGACGCCTGCAAGGAACTGGAGCAGGCCGGCTACAAGTGCATGGGCTTCAAGCCGGCGGTGCGCTTCTCGCTGCCCACGGCCACCTTCCGGCTGGGGTCGGCCGAACTGCCCGACCTGCTGCGCGCGCAGCTCGACCGCTTTGCCGAGGTGCTGCGCGGCAAGCGCGGCACCGGCCGCGTGGTGCGCATCGAAGGCCATGCCGACGCCACCGGCACTGAAGAAGTCAACCTGCCGCTGTCGCAGAAGCGCGCCGAGGCGGTGAAGGACTACCTGGTCAAGAACGGCGCCGACCCGAGCATGCTGCAGGCCGTGGGCATGGGCTCGAAGGCTCTGAAGGTGGCCAAGGACCCGGCCGCCGCCGAGAACCGCCGCGTCGAGATCGGCCGCCAGCAAGCGCCCTGATCCCGCGCCCCGCCAGCACGCACGGCCCGGCTGGCAACCCCTGCAATCCCTACGCTGACACGGCCGTTGGCAGGCCGTTCATCGCAGCCGTTTGGATACCATGCAGCGATGAACAGTTGGCGGCGGGTGCAGGTGTCAGCGGCGGTGCTGGTGGGTGGCCTGGTGGCCCCGGTGCTGGCACAGACGCTGCCGCCCCAGCCGACGCCTGCCCAGCCTGTCACGCCCCCGGCCGACCAGCGCCCCGGCGGCCTGGTGCCCGGCACCGCCGACCTGGCCCCCCGCGTGCCGCTGGGCACCGACGCCCGCGACCTGCCGGCCCGCCCCGCCCCCCCGCGTGAGCTGCAGAAGCCCTCTGGCGAGCTGACGCTCGACGTGCGCGGTTACCGCCTGTCGGCCAATGCCCCGCCCGAGCTGCTGGCCGCGCTGCCCACGCTGCTGGCGCCCTACACCGGGGCCGGCCGCAGCTACGAAGACCTGGTCAACGCCACGGCCGACGTCACCCGCTATCTGCAGCGCACCGCGGGCTGGTACCTGGGCTATGCCTACCTGCCCGAGCAGGTGCCCGAGGGCGGCATCGTGCAGATCCAGCTGCTTGAAGGCCGGCTCGACCGCATCGACCTGCAATGGCCCGACAGCCTGCCGGTGCAGCGCCGGGTGATCGAGGGCTACCTGGCGCAGTTGCGGCCCGGCGACATCCTGCGCGTGCGCGATGTCGAGCGCGTGGTCTTCCTGATCAACGACCTGCGCGGCATCACCGCCCGCTTCGACATCGTGGCCGGCGCGCAGCCCGGCACGGCGTCGCTGCGTGTCACCGGCCAGGCCGAGAGCCGCTGGTCGGGCAAGGCCGATGCCGACGTCAACGGCTCGCGCTTCCTGGGCACGGCGCGGCTGGGGGCGCTGGTGGCCGCCAACAGCCTGGCCGGGCTGGGCGACGCCTTCACCGCCAGCGTGCTGGCGTCCACCACCGGCGGGCTGGGCTTCGGGCTGCTGAGCTATGCCATGCCGGTGGGCAGCAACGGCTGGAAGCTGGGCACGTCGCTCTCGGCCGTGCGCTACAAGCTCGACGGCGCCGAGTTCAACGGGCTGGACATCCATGGCGACGGCCTCACGCTGAACGCCTATGCGCTGTACCCCTGGGTGCGCTCGCGCAATCTCAATGTGTTTGCCGTCGG
>JAGOBT010000316.1 GCA_017999135.1 Burkholderiaceae bacterium | reverse complement strand
GACGCCTGGCAGCAGCGCGCCGAGCGCGCCTTCGACCGCGCCGTGCCGGCGGTGGCCGAGCAGCTGCGCAGCCTGACGCCGGCGCAACTCCAGCGGCTGGAGCAGCACCAGGCCGAGCGCCAGCAGGAGCTGGCCGCCGAGCGCCTGCAGGCCGACCCGGCCGAGCGCCAGAAGGCGGCGCTGGACCGTGCCATCGACCGCGCCGAGACGCTGTATGGCAGCCTGGACAGCGCGCAGCGGCAGCTGCTGGCCGCCGGCCTGGCCGCGTCGCCGTCGGACCCCGAGCGCTGGCTGGCCGAGCGGCGCGCGCGCAACGCCGAGTTGCTGCGCAGCCTGCGCCAGTGGCAGGCCGAGCGGGCCGACACCGCCACGGTGCAGGCCGGCCTGCGCCGCCTGGCTGCCGACACCGCCCGCTCACCGCGCGCCGACTACCGCGCCTACAGCCAGCGGGTGATGGCGGCCAACTGCGCGCTGATCGCCCAGATGCACAACAGCACCACGGCCGAGCAGCGGCAGCACGCGGCCGGCAAGCTGCGCAGCTGGCAGGCCGACCTGCGCGCACTGGCCGACAACCGCTGACCGCGATGCCCGCCCCGCACGGCCCCCACCGGTCACGGCGCGCCGACTGGGCCCCGCACGCGCTGCTGGTGCTGGTGGTGGCGCTGCTGCTGGTGCTGCTGGCGTCGGTGTCGATCTGGCAGGAGCGGGTGCGCCAGCGTGAACGGGCCGTGGCCGGCACCGAGAACCTGGCCCGCCTGCTGGAAGCGCAAGTGGCCAGCGTGCTGACCAAGGCCGACGTGCTGGTGCAGGCCACGGCGCTGCAGTGGCAGGAACTGCCGCCGCCCGGCGACCCGGCCGCGATGGCGGCCGGCCTGCGCAGCCTGGCCGCCACCGTGCCCGGCCTGCAGAACCTGCGCGTGGCCGATGCCGACGGCCTGTGGCGGCTGCGGGTGGCCAGCTCGGGCCCGCCGGCCAGCAGCGCCGAGCTGCTGCTGCCCACGCCGATGGCCGGCGCCGATGCCGACGCCTACCGGCGCGCCCGCGCCGAGGCACCGGGCGAACTGCAAGTCAGCGGCCCGCTGCGGCGCGGCGCCGACCAGCCCTGGGTGCTGAGCCTGGGCCGCACCATGACCGGGCCCGACGGCCGGCCCGCCGGTTGGGTGAGCGTGGACCTGCCGGTGACCCGCTTCGACGCGCTGTTCTCGGCCATCGACCTGGGCGAGCACGGCGCGGCCACCATCCGCACCGACAGCCTGGCGCTGGTGTATCGCCGCCCCTGGCCGCGCGAAGGCATGGCTGCCGCCGTGGGCAGCACCGAGGTGTCGGACGCGCTGCGCGCGGCGCTGGCCGCCAACCCGCTGGCTGGCGAATTCGAGGCGCCGACCGCGCTGGATGGGCGCGCCCGCATCAACACCTACCGCCAGGTGCAGGGCTTTCCGCTGCTGCTGCTGGTGGGCCTGCCGGAAGACGACTTCCCGAACGGCTGGAGCACGTTCGACGCAGCGATCGTCACGCTGGCGCTGTCCACTCTGGTGCTGGCCGGCCTGGCCACCAGCGCCATGCTGCGGGTGCAGCGGCGTGCGCTGGACGATGTGCAGCGGCAGCTGGCGGCCATCGTCGCGTCGTCGCTGGACGCCATCGTCAGCGAGACGCACGAAGGCGTGGTCACCAGCTGGAACCGCGGGGCCGAGCAGATGTTCGGCTACAGCGCGGCCGAGATGCTGGGGCGCACCTTGTCCTGTCTGTTGCCTGACGACCGCCGGGAGGAAACGGACGACCTGCTGGCCCGGGTGCAGGCCGGCGAACCGGTGGCGCACTTCGAGACCGAGCGGCTGCACCGCGACGGCCGCCGCATCAGCATCTCGATGTCGATCTCGCCGGTGGTCGATCTGCGGGGCCGGGTGCTGGGCCGCGCCCGCATCGCCCGCGACATCACCGCCCAGAAGGCACTGGCAGAAGAGGTGCGGCAGCTGGCCTTCCTGGACCCGCTGACCCGCCTGCCCAACCGCCGGCTGCTGATGGACCGGCTGCTGCACGCCCAGCAGACCAGCCGGCGCCTGGGCAGCCATGGCGCGGTGCTGTTCCTCGACCTGGACGGCTTCAAGCAGCTGAACGACCAGCGCGGCCACGACGCCGGCGACCAGTGGCTGGTGCTGGTGGCCCAGCGCCTGCGCGACGCGGTGCGCGAGGCCGACACCGTGGCCCGACTGGGTGGCGACGAATTCGTGGTGGTGTGCGAGAACCTGGGCAGCGACGCCGACCAGGCCCGCGCCCATGTGGCGCTGCTGGCCGGCAAGATCGACCAGGCGCTGGCCGAGCCGGCGCTGCTGGCCGGCCAGCTGTGGCAAGGCCGCTGCAGCATCGGCCACCGCATGTTCCTGGGCACCGACGACCCACCCGATCGCCTGCTGGCCGACGCCGACCAGGCGATGTACCGCCAGAAGCAGCAGCGCCGGGCCGCCGCCGCGCCGCCGCAGCCCACCCAGGCCGACGACGACAGCGCGTACGGCGACCTGTGACCACCGGCGGCGCACAGCCGCCTTGCAGCGACGCCCGCCACCGCCACGGACAATCGGCCCGATGCAGCCCTGGCACCACCGCGCGCGCACCTTGGTGCGGCACCCTGAATTCGCCCGCGGCGGGCGCGAGATGGTGGGCGTGGCGCTGGGCATCGGCGCCTGGGGCCTGGTCACCGGCATGGCCATGGTCAAGGGCGGGCTGGAGCCCTGGGCGGCGGTGCTGATGTCGGTGACGGTATTCGCCGGCACCGCCCAGCTGGCGGTGGCGCCGCTGATGGCCAGCGGCGCGCCGGTGTGGGTGGTGTGGGCCACCGCGCTGTGCCTGAACCTGCGCTTCGTCATCTTCAGCACCCAGTGGCGGCCCTACCTGTGCGACATGCCGTTCAAGCGCCGGGCGCTGATGAGCTACTTCACCGCCGACCTGAACTACGTGCTGTTCATGCGCCGCTTTCCTGACCCGACCCCGGCACCCGGGCAGATCCCGTACTTCTGGGGCGGGGTGCTGGTCAATGCCGGCAGCTGGCATGTGATGTCGCTGCTGGGCATCACGCTGGGCCACCACATCCCACCCGAATGGGGGCTGGGCTTTGCCGGCACGGTGGCACTGCTGGCGATGACGTATTCGATGCTGGCCGACCGCGCCACCTGGCTGCCGGCGCTGGTGGCAGGCGCCGCGGCCGTGGCCGCCTATGCGCTGCCGCTGAAGCTGAACATGCTGGTGGCGATTGCCGCCGCCGTGGCGGTGGGCACCATCATCGACCATGCGCGGCCGGCGCAGGAGGCCGCGCGGTGAATGCCTGGGAGACCGTGCTCACCATCGCCGGCCTGGTGCTGATCACCCTGGGCACGCGCGGCTTCTTCATCCTGCCCGAGCGCGAACTGCCGATGCCCGAGTGGCTGCGCGAGGGCCTGCGCTACGCCCCCATCGGCGCCCTGGTGGCGGTGATCGCCCCGGAGCTGGTGATGACCCAGGGCCGGCTGATCGGCACCTGGATGGACGCCCGGCTGGCTGGCGCGGCGGCCGCGACGGCCTGGTTCGTGTGGCGGCGCGACATGCTCGGCACCATCATCGTGGGCACCGGCGTGATGCTGATCTTTCGCATGGGCCTGGGCTGGTGATCTGCCAAACTGGCGGGTGCTGACGTTTCCTCCCACCTCCCGACCTCCACCACCATGCACATCCTCCGACTCGACCAGCTCGTGGCCCAGGGCAAGCTTGCCGGCCAGCGTGTCTTCATCCGTGCCGACCTGAACGTGCCGCAAGATGATGCCGGCCACATCACCGAAGACACCCGCATCCGCGCCAGCGTGCCGGCCATCCAGATGGCGATGCAGGCCGGCGCCGCCGTGATGGTCACCAGCCACCTGGGCCGACCCACCGAGGGCGAGTTCAAGCCCGAAGACTCGCTGGCGCCGGTGGCCAAACGCCTGGGTGAGCTGCTGGGCTTCGAGGTGCCGCTGGTGGCCAACTGGGTCGACGGCGTCAGCGTGGCACCCGGCCACCTGGTGATGCTGGAGAACTGCCGCCTGAACAAGGGCGAGAAGAAGAACAACGAGGCGCTGGCCCGCAAGATGGCCGCGCTGTGCGACATCTACGTCAACGATGCCTTCGGCACCGCCCACCGCGCCGAGGGCACCACCTACGGCATCGCCCAGTACGCCAAGATCGCCTGCGCCGGCCCGCTGCTGTCGGCCGAGATCGACGCCATCACCAAGGCGCTGGCCCAGCCGAAGCGGCCGCTGGTGGCCATCGTCGCCGGCAGCAAGGTCAGCACCAAGCTGACCATCCTGCAGAGCCTGTCGTCCAAGGTCGATGGCCTGATCGTGGGCGGCGGCATCGCCAACACCTTCATGCTGGCCGCGGGCCTGAAGATCGGCAAGAGCCTGGCCGAGCCCGACCTGCTGGCCGATGCCAAGGCCGTGATCGCCGCGATGCAGGCGCGCGGCGCGGCGGTGCCGATCCCGGTGGATGTGGTCTGCGCCAAGACCTTTGCCGCCGATGCGCCCGCCACGGTGAAGGCGGCCACCGACGTGGCCGACGACGACCTGATCCTCGACATCGGCCCGCAGACCGCGGCCATCCTGGCCAAGCAACTGATGGCGGCCGGCACCATCGTCTGGAACGGTCCGGTGGGCGTGTTCGAGTTCGAGGCCTTCAGCCACGGCACCGAGGCCATCGCCCGCGCCATCGCCGCCAGTGACGCCTTCAGCATCGCCGGCGGCGGCGACACGCTGGCGGCCATCGCCAAGTACGGCATCGAG
>JAGOBT010000315.1 GCA_017999135.1 Burkholderiaceae bacterium | reverse complement strand
CGTCGCTGACCAGTTCATCCAGGCTGAAGCGCTCGCGGTGCAGCACCTGGTCGGTGGACTGCAGCGAGGCCAGCTCGAACAGCTGCTGCGACAGGCGCCGCACCTTGTCGCTCTGCGCCAGTGCCGATGCCAGCACGCGCGGCTGGTCGGCGGCCGGCACCTGGGCCAGTGCCTCCAGCTGGCCGTGCAGGGCCGTCAGCGGGGTGCGCAGGTCGTGCGCCACGCTGGCCATCATCTCGCGGTGCGCGGCGGCCTGGGCGGCTTCGTTGGCAGCCTGTTGTTCCACCCGTTGCGTCAGGCCATGCCAGGCCTGGGTGATGGCCTGCACTTCATCCAGCGGCCCGGTGGGCTGCGTTGCGCTGCCAGGCTGGCGCGCATAGGCCTGCATGCGCTCGGCCAGTTGCTGCAGCGGCCGCGTCAGGCGCCGCAGCAGCAGCAGGCCGGCGCCCAGGGCCAGCAGCAGGCCCAGGCCGCCCACCAGGGCGGCGCCCTGCCACACCCGGTGCAGGCTCAGCCCGGCAGCCACCTGGGCACGCGCGGCGCCGTCCAGCACGATGTACAGAGAGCCCGGTGGCCGCTGATCGCCCGGCGCGGGCGGAAACATCGCCGCGCTGAAGATGCGGCGCTGGCTGCCCCCCATCGGGTCGGTGCCCAGGATGGGCAGCGCGCCGCCGGCCAGAAACTGGCGCACGGCCTGCAGGTCCACCTGGTGCTGGCGCACCATGCCGGGCTCGCCCAGGTAAGCCTGCACCTGGCCATCGGCGTCCAGCACGTAGACCTGCACGCCGGGGTTGACCACCATCAGCATCTGCAGCACGGCGGTGCGTTCGGCCTGCGCGGCATCGCCCTGGCGCGTGCTGGCGATCACCGGCCAGTGGCCGACGATGTGCTGCGCCAGGCCGTGCGACAGGCGTTGCAGCGCCTCATGCTCATGGGCCTGGGCCACCTGGCGCACCAGCACGGCCACCAGGGCGGCAAAGCCCAGCAGCAGCACGGCCAGGGTGACCGTGAGGCGGCGGCTGAAGCGGCTGGTCTGGCGCATGGGTGTCCTCAGGCGCCGGCGGCCGGCGGGTCGAAGCGGTAGCCCACGCCCCACACGGTGACGATGCAGCGCGGGTCACGCGGGTCGGCCTCGATCTTGCTGCGCAGCCGGTTGATGTGGGAATTGACGGTGTGCTCGAAGCCGTCGAAGCCCGCGCCCCACACGCGTGACAGCAGTTCGCCCCGGCCGAAGGGCTGGCCCGGGTGGCGCACCAGGAAGTGCAGCAGGTCGAACTCGCGCAGCGTCAGCGGCACCGGGGTGTCGCCCTGGCGCAGCTCGCGGCGCGCCGTGTCCAGCTGCCAGGGGCCGAAGCGCAGCAGGCTGGCGCTGGCCGGCGCCTTGCGCAGCTGGTCGATGCGGCGCAGCAGCGCACGCACCCGCGCCAGCAGTTCCAGCATCGAGAACGGCTTGGCCAGGTAGTCGTCGGCGCCCAGCTCCAGGCCGAGCACGCGGTGCGCCTCGGCACCCCGGGCGCTGAGCATGATCACCGGCACGTCGGCATGGCGGTTGCGCAGGTGGCGGCACACGTCCCAGCCGTCGGCGCCCGGCAGCATCAGGTCCAGCAGCACCAGATCCCAGCGCTGGCGGTCGATGGCGGCCATGGCCTGCAGGCCATCTGCCTCGCGGTGCAGGCGGTAGCCTGCCTGCTCCAGGTGCAGGCGCAGGGCGTCGGCGATGGCGTCGTCGTCTTCAACCAGCAGCAGGTGGGGCGTCATGGTGCAACAAGAGGGCGGCCGTCCGGGTGGTTGCGATTGAACCAGAACCGGCCGGCCGCAGCTGCTGCATCAGCGCTGCACGCGCCGGCGGGCCAGTGCACCCAGGGCCGCCAGCCCGGCCAGCATCAGGGCGTAGGTCTGGGGCTCGGGCACCGGCGCTGCGGTGAAGCTGATGCGGTAGACATCGGTGTTGGCCGCCAGCTGGCTGTTGAAGGTGTAGCCCGCCGGGGTCTGCAGGCCGTTGTAGCCGGCAAACTCGGCGAAGTTGAAGGCCACCACAGACCCCTGGTCGGCCCGCAGGTCGTTGTTGCCGACGAAAGCCGCTGCAGCGGGGTCGAACACCTCGGAGCCGGCGTCCCAGATCTCGCGCGCCTTGACGGTGATGCTGCTGATCTGCAGCTGGCCGGCCGCGTTGAACAGCTGGTATTCCATCGGGTTGTCATTGCCGATGAAGAAGTCGTTGCTCGGGATCGCCATGGCCGCGAAGGTGAAGAACGGGTTGCTGGCGCCGTCGACCATGTAGCTGGCCGACGCGCTGGCGCCGGCAAACAGCGCGCCGCCGACGGTGCCGCGCACGGCGCCGGGGTCGGCTGCCGCAAACGCCGCCTGCCAGGCACCGCCGGCGCCGCCTTCGGCCACCGACACGATCGCCGCCCCGGCCACCTGGCCCAGGTTGAAGGCGTCGTAGCTGCCGTTGTTGAAGGCCAGGTGCAGCGGGGCGAAGGCCACGCCGCTGGCCGGTGCCAGGTTCTCGATGGTGACGGTCACCTGCGTGGGCATGGCCTGCGCCCCCACGGTGGTGAGCAGGGCGGCGGCGGCCAGCAGCCGGGTGACGGGTTGTTGCAGACGGGACATGGGGTGGACTCCAGGCATCGGGTGGGCCGGGCCCGACCTTTCGGGCCCGTGCCACGGATGCTAGGAACGCCCCCTCACGCAGTCCTCACCCAGGCATCACGGCGCCGGGAACTTTGCCGGGCGCCTGGCGGTGCCTACCGCCGCGCCGCCATCACATGGCGCGCCTGCACGTAGCCGAAGGCGAAGTCCACCGATTCGGCCACGTTGCGCAGCGTGGCCTGGCGTTCCTTCTCGGTGGTGAAGAAGGCCAGGTCGGCGCTGTGGCGGATGTAGTGCGGCGGCATGCGGTTCAGCGCCACGCAGGCCACGTCGGCCAGCAGGCCGGGGTCGTCGGCGATGCCCGGGTAGCGCGGGGCGGCGGCCGTCACCGCCTCGAAGATGGTTTTCTCGTGGGTGTTGTAGACCGATGTGAAATCCATGGTGTGCGCTCCGGGCGGCAAGACGGCTGATCCTGCGTTATCGGCCGACCGGGCGCCGGGCTTGAGCGTCAATCCAGCAGGCGCCCGGCATCCAGCAGCTTGAAGCGCAGCAGCGGCAGGTTGGCCTGCTGCCGGTCGAGCACCGCCACGAAGCCCAGTGGCGCGTCGTTCAGTGCCTGGCCGGGCAGCAGGCGCAGCAGGGTCTGGCGCGGGCCGCTGGTCACCAGCACCTCGTCGGGCGGGGCTTCATCGGCGGCCACGGCCTGGTGGGCCAGGCGGGCGGCACACATCGCCTCGGCCAGGCCGGCCAGATCGGTGGGCGGTTGTTCACGCTGCTGGGTGGCCAGCAGGTCGCCGGTGGCCAGGTCGACGATGCCGCAGGCCAGCAGGCCTTCGCTGCGGGCCAGCGGCAGCAGCACGCGGTTCAGCACCACCATGGGCAGCCGGGCCGAAGGCGCCGGCGGCAGGGGCGCCACAGGCGCCGTCAGCGGTGCTGCCATCGTCAGGTCCGTCAGGCCCGTCAGGCCTGCCGGGGCCGCCGGCACGGCTGCCTGGCTGCCGGCGCGCTGGGTGGCCTCCCAGGCTTCGAGCACGCAGTTCCACACATGGGCCACGCTGCCCAGCGGCTCGGCCAGCGCATGCACCTGCACGCCGGCCGGCCAGTCCTGCGCCAGGATGCGCTGGCGCAGCGCGGCCGCGCCCGGCGGCAGGATGAACACCAGCTGCGGGCAGCGCCAGGTGGGCTGGTGGCTGGCCTGCAGCAGGCCGCGCAGCAGCACCACCAGCGCGTGCGGCTGCATCGCGCCCACGATCACCGCGGTGAGCTGGCTGCCCTCGGCCAGCGCGCTGGTGATTTCTTCGGGCGCCACGCCGGCGGCGCTGGCGCCGCCGCGGATATCGGCGTGGTACACGCGCAGCGCGTCGGCGTCGCGGCGCGGCACCAGGGTGCGCTCGATCACCGCCAGCGTGCGCAGCGACGTGCGTTCGCGCACGTTCAGCCGCTGCACCGGCTGGCCGGCGGCGTCGCCCAGCGCGTGCAGCACCTGCGACGCCCACAGGCGCGACGGATCGAGCAGCGTCACCATCTGGCTGGCGCGCTGCAGGTCTTGCCGGTGCGCGGCAAAGTGGGCGCGGATGGCCTCGGCGGGTGAGTCGTCGACCACCACGTCCACGCTGTGGGCAGCGCTGCGCACCAGGGTCCCGTGTGCGCCGTCGGCAGTGGCGTCAGCGGCGTCAACGGATGTGGGGCGCGGGGCATCGGGCAGGCGGCGCGGGGGCAGATCACCGAACAGGCTGGTGAGCATCGGGGTCTCCAGAAGTCTGTGGGGCACTCTAGAGCCGGCATGTCAAGCGCAGGTTTCGTGATGTTGTGCCGTGCAACACCGTCGCCCAGGAGGCAGGGGTGCCGGCGCAGGACATCCGCTTACACAACGGGGCGTGTCCCGCCAGCGCCAGGGGCGGGCGCGGCGGCGCGTCTACCATCGCCGGCATGACTGCCGCCACGCTTCCGGCCGGTGCCGCGCCGCCCCTGCGGCACGACGCGCTCACCATCGGCCTGGTGGGCCTGGCCCATGCCGTCAGCCACTTCAGCCAGCTGCTGCTGGCGCCGCTGTTCCCCTGGCTGAAGGCCGAATTCAACGTCAGCTACACCGAGCTGGGCCTGCTGCTGACGATCTTCTTCGTCGTCTCCAGCGCGGTGCAGGCGGCCTCGGGCTTCCTGGTCGACCGCATCGGCCCGCGCCCGGTGCTGCTGGGCGGGCTGGG
>JAGOBT010000314.1 GCA_017999135.1 Burkholderiaceae bacterium | reverse complement strand
TGGTCTACAGCCTGCTGCACTGGGTGGCCACGCGTGACCGCATGTTCGCCTGGTATGCGCTGTCGCTGGCCGGCACCATCGGCTTCTTCCTCGCCTTCCATGGCCTGGGCAACCAGCACCTGTGGGGTGACGGCCACTGGATGGCGCAGAACGGCGCGCTGCTGTTCGGCCTGCTGGCGCTGATCGGCTCCAGCCTGTTTGCCGACCGTGCGCTGCAGATGTCTGCCGTCAGCCGCCTGGCGTCCCGGCTGATGCGTGGGCTGGCGGCGCTGCTCACCGGGGCCTTGCTGGCCTGGCTGGGCGGGCTGGTTCCCTACCACGCGGTGCATGTGCTGGTCACCCTGCTCGGGGTGGTGCCGATGGTGGTGGTGCTGCCGGTGGCCGTGGTGCGCCTGCGCCAGGGCGACCGCGCTGCCCGCTGGATGCTGCTGGGCTGGGCCGCCTATGGCGCGGGGGTGGTGTGCCTGTCGGCCACGCTGCGCGGCCTGCTGCCGGTCAACGTGTACACCCAGTACGTGTTCCAGCTCAGCTCGATGGTGGAAATGGTGATGTGGATGGCCGTGCTGGGCACGCGCAACGGCGAGATGCGCCTGGCCGCCGAGCGCGCCCGCAGCGAGCGCCACCGCCTGGAAACGCTGGCCCACACCGACGCCCTGACCGGCGCCCTGAACCGCCATGCGCTGCTGCGCCAGGGCCAGGCGCTGGTGCAGGCGGCGGCGCCTGGCCGGCATGTGGCGGTGTGCATGATCGACCTGGACGGTTTCAAGGCGGTGAACGACACCCATGGCCATGCGGTGGGCGACCTGTTGCTGCAGCAGCTGGCGCAGCGCCTGCAGCACCTGCTGCGCACCACCGACCAGGTGGTGCGCACCGGGGGTGATGAATTCGTGGTGGTGGTGCCGGGCCTGCAATCGCCGCTGGAGGCCGAGGCGGTGGCGGCCAAGCTGTTGCAGGCGGCGGCGCAGCCGTTTGCGCTGGGCGGCGCCGTCTGCCGGGTGGGGCTGAGCGTGGGCTACGCGCTGGCGCCCGATGACGCGGTCGACCTCACCACGCTGATGGCGCGTGCCGACGCGGCCATGTATGCCGCCAAGGCGGCCGGCAAGAACCGCAGCCAGCGCGCAGCACCGGCCGCGTCCCCAGCCGGCAGCGTCAGGGCTTGACCCGCGCCGCCCGCAGCACCGGCGGGCTGCGCTTGACGGTGCGCAGCACGTCGGCCAGGTGCTGGCGGTCACGCACCGCCAGCAGCAGCGTCAGCTCGGTGGCGTCGTCCTGCTGCTCGTTGTCCATCTCGATGTGGCTGATGTCGGCCTCGGCCGCGCTGATCGACTGCGCGATCTGCGCCAGCGCGCCCTTGCCGTTCTTGACCAGCAGCTTGACGCTGGTCTCGAAGTGGCGGCTGGGCTGCTCGGCCCATTCCACTGCAATCCAGCGCTCGGGGTCACGTTCGGCCAGGCGCTTGCCGGTGCTGCAGTCGGCGGTGTGCACCAGCAGGCCCTCGCCGCGGCCCAGGTAACCGCGGATCTCGTCGCCCGGGATCGGCCGGCAGCAGGTGGCCAGCACGACGGACGCGCCTTCGGTGCCGTCGATCACCACACCCGGCGGCGGCGCGGCACTGTCGTCGGGCCCATCGACCGTGGCGCCGAAGCGGTTCAGCGTCAGCGTCACCGCGTCGGGCCGGGCGCCGCGCTCGGCCATCAGCTGGGCCAGGCGCTTGGCCACGATGGTGGCGATCTTGCGGCCCAGGCCGATGTCGACCAGCAGGTCGGCCCGGCTGCGGTTGCCGCTCCAGCGGATCAGCTGCTGCCACAGCGCCTGGGCCGGCGCGTCGTCCAGCTCGGCCGATGGCATCAGCAGGCCCTCGGCGCGCAGCGCCTGGGCCAGCAGCTTGGCGCCCAGCTCGCTGGATTCCTCATGCTCCATGGTCTTGAGGAAGTGGCGGATCTTGCTGCGCGCCCGGCCAGTGCGCACGAAGTTCAGCCAGCTCGGGTTGGGCCGCGCACCCGGCGCGGTGACGATCTCGACCACGTCGCCGCTCTTGAGCTCGGTGCGCAGCGCCACCGGCTCGCCATTGAGCTTGGCGGCCACGCAGTGGTCGCCCACGTCGCTGTGGATGGCGTAGGCAAAGTCGACCGGCGTGGCCCCGCGCGGCAGCGCCAGGATCTTGCTCATCGGCGTGAACACGTACACCGCCTCGGGCACCAGGTCGATCTTCACGTGCTCCAGGAACTCGGCCGCGTCGCGGGTCTCGTCCTGGATGTCGAGCAGGCTCTTCAGCCACATGGCGCCCAGGCGCTGGGCCTCACCGGCACCGCTGCCGTTCTTGCCGCCGGCCTTGGGATCATGCTTGTAGATCCAGTGGGCGGCGATGCCGGTCTCGGCCACCGCGTGCATCGGCTCGGTGCGGATCTGGAACTCCACCGCCGTGCCCAGCGGGCTGACCAGCGTGGTGTGCAGGCTCTGGTAGCCGTTGGCCTTGGGGATGGCGATGTAGTCCTTGAAGCGCCCCGGCACCGGCTTGTACAACTGGTGCAGCATGCCCAGCGCCAGGTAGCAGTCCATCAGCTGCGGTACCACGATGCGGAAGCCGAAGATGTCGTTCACCTGCGCAAAGCCGGCGTGCTTTTCGCGCATCTTGCGGTAGATGCTGTAGACCGTCTTCTCGCGGCCCGAGACCTGCACCTTGATCTTGCCGGCGGCAAAGCTCTTTTCCACGTCGGTGCGCACCCGCTCGACGATGTCGCGCCGGTAGCCGCGGGCACGCTGCACCGCCTTGGCCAGCGCCGCATGGCGCCAGGGGTACAGGTGCTCGAAGCTCAGCTCCTGCAGCTCGCGGTAGATCATGTTCAGGCCCAGCCGGTGGGCGATGGGCGCGTAGATGTCCAGCGTTTCCCGGGCGATGCGGCCGCGCTTGTTGGCGGGCATCGCCGTCATGGTGCGCATGTTGTGCAGCCGGTCGGCCAGCTTCACCAGGATGACGCGCACATCACGCGCCATCGCCAGCAGCATCTTGCGGAAGCTCTCGGCCTGGCCTTCCTCGCGCGTGCTGAACTGCAGCTTGTCGAGCTTGGTGAGGCCGTCGACCAGTTCGGCCGTGGGCGCACCGAACTTCTCGATCAGCTCGACCTTGGTGATGCCGCAATCCTCCATCGCGTCGTGCATCAGCGCGGCCATCAGCGCCTGGGCATCGAGCCGCCAGTCCGCCACCAGGCCGGCCACGGCCAGCGGGTGGGTGATGTAAGGCTCGCCACTGGCGCGGAACTGGCCCAGGTGCGCGCCGTCGGCGAACTTGTAGGCCTCGCGGATCTGCTTGACCTCGGCCTTGCTCAGGTAGCCCAGTTTGTCCTGCAGGGCAGCGAAGGTGGCGACTTCGTCCTTGGCGCCGGCCGCGGGGGCCGTGTTGCGGTGCTTGGCCTGCAGCACGGCCGGCAACAGCAATTCAGCGGCGAAGGATCGGATGCCCATGCGCCCGAATTTAGCCTGCTTTGATCCATCGCCCCCTCGGCAATGCAAAAGGGCGCCACAGGGCGCCCTTTGGGGGTGCGTGCGGTGTGCTTACAGCGGCACGCGGCGCAGCATCTCGATGCCGACTTCGCCGGCGGCGATCTCGCGCAGCGCGGTCACGCCGGGCTTGTTCTTGCTCTCGATCTTGGGCGCGTGGCCCTGGCTCAGCATGCGCGCACGGTAGGTGGCGGCCAGCACCAGCTGGAAGCGGTTCGGGATCTTGGTGAGGCAGTCTTCGACAGTGATGCGGGCCATGGGCGTGCCTTCGGTTCGGTTCGTGGGTGCTGGCAGGGAGATTCGGCGTCAGATCAGATTCAACGCCGCAAACACCTGGGATTTGTTGCGCTGCTGCGCTGCATAGCGCAGGCGCTGCGAGTGCACGACGGTCTTCAGATCGAACAGCGCCGTCTCGAATAAACCGTTGATGATAACAAAATCGAAGTGCCGCGCCTGCGCCACCTCGAGCCGGGCGTTCTCCATGCGGCGGGCGATCACCTCCGCGCCGTCTTCGCCACGGCGCTTCAGCCGCTGCTCCAGCTCGGCCCAGCCGGGCGGCAGGATGAAGATCAGGATGGCGTGCGCAAAGATCTGCTTGATCTGCAGCGCGCCCTGCCAGTCGATTTCCAGCACCACATCGTCGCCGCGGGCCAGGCGGTCCTCGATGGCGCGGCGCGACGTGCCGTACAGGTTGCCATGCACCTCGGCCCACTCGAAGAAGTCGCCCTGGGCGGCCATCTGGCGGAATTCATCGGTGCCGATGAACCAGTATTCGCGCCCATGCTGCTCCTGGCCACGCGGTGCACGTGTGGTGTGCGAGACCGAGACGGCCAGGTGCGAATCGAGCTCCAGCAGCGCCTTGACCAGGCTGGATTTGCCGGCGCCGCTGGGCGCCGCCACCACGAAGAGGTTGCCAGGGGTATCCATCGCGGGATTTTCACCCAGACCGGCGGCGCGCCGGTCTGGCCGATGCGGTCAGAACAGGAAGTACTTCTGCGCCATCGGCAGCACCGTGGCCGGCTCGCAGGTGAGCAGCACGCCGTCGGCACGCACCTGGTAGGTCTGGGCGTCGATCTGCATCACCGGCATGTAGGCGTTGTGCACCATGTCGCGCTTGGTCACCGTGCGGTTGCCCTTGACGGCCACCAGCCGCTTGCCCAGGCCGTAGCTTTCGGCCACGCCGCTGGCCAGGCTGGCCTGGCTGACGAAGCTGATCGACGTGGGGCCCAGGGCCTTGCCGAAGCTGCCGAACATCGGCCGGTAGTGCACCGGCTGCGGCGTGGGGATGCTGGCGTTCGGGTCTCCCATGGC
>JAGOBT010000313.1 GCA_017999135.1 Burkholderiaceae bacterium | reverse complement strand
TCCCCCGCGATGGCCAGCCTGGCCCCCAGATACCCGCCGATCGCGCCGGCGCCCACCACTGCAAACTTCATCGCATCAGTCTCGTTTCACTTCACTTCGCCGAAGGCACCGCCGTCGCGCCGCGCCACCTGGCGCTTGACCACGCCCCACAGCGGCCACAGCAGCATCACCATCGCCAGGGCCATGATGCTGCCGACCAGCGGGTTGCTCCAGAAGATGGCCATGCTGCCCTGGCTCAGCAGCATGGCCTGGCGGAAGCTGGCCTCGGCCATGTCGCCCAGCACCAGGGCCAGCACCAGCGGTGCCAACGGGTACTTCAGCTTCTTGAACAGGTAGCCCAGCACGCCGAACACCATCATCAGCACCACGTCGAACATCGAGCTGTGCACGGTGTAGGCGCCGATGGCGCAGATGACGATGATCACCGGCGCGATCACGCTGAAGGGGATGCGCAGGATGGCCGCCCACCAGGGCACGGTGGTCAGCACCACGATCAGGCCGACGATGTTGCCCAGGTACATGCTGGCGATCAGGCCCCAGACAAAGTCCTTCTGCTCGACGAACAGCATCGGCCCGGGCTGCAGGCCCCAGATCAGCAGGCCGCCCAGCAGCACCGCCGCGGTGGGGCTGCCGGGGATGCCGAGGGTGAGCATCGGCAGCAGGGCGCTGGTGCCGGCGGCGTGGGCCGCCGTTTCCGGGGCGATCACGCCCTGGATGTCGCCCTTGCCAAAGCGCTCGGGGTGCCTGGACATGCGCCGGGCCATGCCGTAGCTCATGAACGATGCCGGTGTGGCGCCGCCGGGCGTGATGCCCATCCAGCAGCCGATGGCGGTGCTGCGCAGGAAGGTCTTCCAGTACTTGAAGATCTCGGTCCAGGTGTTCCACACCGCGCGGCTGCTGATGCGGGCGCTCTTGCCCTTGAAGGCCAGGCCCTCTTCCATCGTCAGCAGGATCTCGCCGATGCCGAACAGGCCGATCACCGCGATCAGGAAGTCGAAGCCCTTCAGCAGCACCGGCTGGTCGTAGGTCATGCGCAGAGTGCCGGTGACGGTGTCCATGCCCACGGCGGCCAGGGCGAAGCCCAGCATCATGGCGGCCAGGGTCTTGGCCGGCGGCTCCTTGCTCATGCCGACAAAGCTGGCGAAGGTGAGCAACTGCACCGCGAAGAACTCGGCCGGGCCGAACTTCAGCGCAAACTTCGCCAGCAGTGGCGCCAGGAAGGTGATCAGCAGCACCGCGAACAGCGCGCCGACGAAGCTGCTGGTGAAGGCGGCCGTGAGCGCCTGTGCCGCCTTGCCCTGCTGGGCCATCGGATAACCGTCGAAGGTGGTGGCCACGCTCCACGGTTCACCGGGGATGTTGAACAGGATGGACGTGATCGCCCCGCCGAACAGCGCGCCCCAGTAGATGCAGCTCAGCATGATGATCGCCGAGGTGGGATTCATGCTGAAGGTCAGCGGCAGCAGGATGGCGATGCCGTTGGCGCCGCCCAGGCCGGGCAGCACGCCGATCAGCACCCCCAGGGTGATGCCGATGAACATGAAGCCGATGCTGGGCAGGGTGAGGGCGACGTTGAAGCCGTGCGCCAGGTTGCCGAGTTCTTCCATGGTGCCGCTCCGTCACAGCCCGAGCAGCTGCTCGAGCGGGCCCTTGGGCAGGGGCACCAGAAACCACGTCTCGAACACCGCGAAGAAGAACAGCGGCACGCCGATGGCCACCGGCAGCGCCACCACCGCCTTGTACTTGCCGTGGCGGAACATGAAGTAGCCGATCAGCAACGCCGACGCGATGTAGATGCCGATGCCGAAGATCAGCGCCACGTAGATCACCATCGGCACCAGCACCGACAGCACCAGGCCCACCTGCTTGCGGGTGGCGAACTCGTCGGTGTCGGCCGACCAGCGGCGCAGCGTGCTCAGCACCACCCAGCCGCTGGAGCCGGCCAGCAGCAAGCCGATGTAGAACGGGAAGTAGCCGGCCCGGGGGCCGTCGTCGGCCCAGCCGATGCCCACCCGCAGGCTGTCGGTGATCACCAGCAGGGCGATGGCAAACAGGAAGCCGGCCACCGCGAGCTCGGGGCCCCGGGTGCGCACGGCGGTGGATCGGTCTTCGCGGTCGTCGTCGGTCATCGGGGGCCTGCCTGCGGGTGCGTGGGACTACTTCGCCAGGAAGCCGGCGTCGCGCATCAGCACGCGGTGCATCTGCTCGTTCTGGCCCAGCCAGTCGAAGAAGGCCTGGCCGGTGAGCGCGGTGGTGTTGAAGGCGCCCTTGTCCATGAAGTCCTTCCACTCGGGCAGGGCCCGCACCTGCTTGAACAGGTCGAGGTAGAAGTTCACCTGGTCGGGCGTGACACCCGGGGGCATGAAGATGCCGCGCAGCATCACGTAATCCACCGGCAGGCCGGCCGACGCGCAGGTGGGAATGTCGGCCCAGCTCTGCGTGGCGGTGAGCTTGGTCTTGTAGGGCATCGGCGCCTTGTCCATCACGCACAGCGGGCGCAGCTTGCCGGCACGCCAGTGGCTTTCGGCCTCGATCGGGTTGTTGACGGTGCTGGTGACGTGGTTGCCCACCAGTTGCACCGCCACGTCGCCACCGCCCTTGTAGGGGATGTAGGTCATCTTCTTGCCGGCGGCCTTCTCGATCATCACGGTGATGATCTGGTCTTCCTGCTTGCTGCCGGTGCCGCCCATCTTGAAGCTGTTGGGCGCGCCGGCCTTCACCGCGTCCAGGTAGGCCTTGGCGGTCTTGTGCGGCGACTCTTCATTGACCCACAGCACGAACTGGTCGAGCGCCAGCATCTGCACCGGCGTCAGGTCGCGCCAGTTGAAGGGCACGCCGGTGGCCAGCGGCGTGGTGAACAGGTTGCTCAGCGTGATGACGATCTTGTGCGCGTTGCCCTTGTCGCCCTTGACGTCCAGGAAGCCTTCGGCGCCGGCGCCGCCGCTCTTGTTGACGACGATGATCGGCTGCTTCATCAGCTTGTTCTTGGCCACCACGCCCTGGATGAAGCGAGCCATCTGGTCGGCGCCGCCGCCGGTGCCGGCGGGCACGACGAATTCGACCGGCTTGGTGGGCTCCCAGGCCGCCAGGGCGGCCAGCGGCGCAGCGGTCAACACGAGGGCGGCGGCGGCCGATCGGGCCAGGCGGGTCAACAGCGGTTTCATGGGGGCTCCTCGGAAGTTCAGGACAAAGAAAAGCCGCCGAAGCGGCTTTGTCATCTCAACGTAGGAAGGCGTTTGCCGTCGGTCAATTCAGATCCGCACAACAAATGATTCAGGTAAACCTGAATCGACGACGCAGCGAAGTCAGCCCAGGCCGAGCTTCTGGGCCAGGCCGATGCGTTGCAACTTGCCGGTGGCGCCCTTGGGGATCTCGTCCATGAACAGGATCTTCTTGGGCACCTTGTAGTCGGCCGCGCGGCCGGCCACGAACTGCTGCAGCTCGCGCTCAGTGGCCTGCTGGCCTTCACGCAGCACCACCACCGCAGCCACCTCCTCCCCCAGCTTGGGGTGGGGCATGCCGAAGCACACCACCTGGGCCACGGCGGCATGGTCCATCAGGATCTCGTCGACCTCGCGTGGGCTGACCTTCTCGCCGCCGCGGTTGATGATCTCCTTCAGCCGCCCGGTGATGCTGATGTAGCCGTCGGCGTCCATCACGCCCTGGTCGCCGGTGCGGAACCAGCCGTCGGCAAAGCCTTCGGCATTGGCCTTGGGGTTGTTCTCGTAGCCGGCGGTGACGTTGGGGCCGCGGATGACGATCTCGCCGGTCTCGCCACGGGCCAGCAGGCGGCCGTCTTCACTGCGGATGGCCACCTCGGGCCCGGCGGCCACGCCCACCGTGCCGGGCTTGCGCACCGCCGGCGGCAGCGGGTTGCTGGCCATCTGGTGGGTGGCCTCGGTCATGCCGTAGCTTTCGATCAGCGGCGCCTTGAACACGGCCTCCAGTTCGGCGATGACCTGCGGCGGCATGCTGCTGGACGAGCTGCGCAGGAAGCGCAGCGGGTGCCGGGCGATCACGTCCAGGTTCTTGCTGGCGCGGGCCACGATGGCCTGGTGCATGGTGGGCACGGCGGTGTACCAGGTGGGCCTGGCCTCGTCCATCCAGGCGAAGAACTTCAGCGCATTGAAGCCCGGCGTGCAGAACACCTGCGAGCCCGCCGCCAGCGGCGACAGCACGCCGGCGATCAGGCCGTGGATGTGGAACAGCGGCATGATGTTCAGGCCGCAGTCGGTGGCCGTGAACTGCAGCGTGCGCTTGATGTGGGTGGCGCTGGCCGCCAGGTTGCCCTGGGAGAGCGGCACGATCTTGGGCCGCGAGGTGGTGCCCGAGGTGTGCAGCACCATCGACACATCGCCCGGCTCGGCATAACCGCCGGTGGGGGTGGCGGTGCCGCCGGCGCCGTCACGCGGCTGCAGCGTGAACTGGCCGGCCGGTGCGCCGTCCGGCACCACCAGGTCGATCAGCCGCACGCCCAGCTTCTGCGCCACGGCGATGGCCGGCGAGCTGCTGTCGCGCTCGACGATCAGCGCCTTGGCGTTCAGGTCGGACAGGTAGAACTCGAACTCGTCGGCGCGGTAGGCCGGGTTCAGCGGCGCGCTGGCCACGCCGCTGGCACAGGCCATGAAGCAGGTGGCCATCTCGGGGCCGTTGGCCAGCACGATGGCCACGCGGTCGTTGCGTCCGATGCCCAGGCCGTTCAGCGTGGACAGGGTGGTATCGATCAGCGTGCGCAGCGCGCCGAAGCCCAGCGGCTGGCGCGCGGGGGCGGAAATCGCCGGGGCGCTGTCGGCGCCGGCGGCAAGCAGGGTGCGGAG
>JAGOBT010000312.1 GCA_017999135.1 Burkholderiaceae bacterium | reverse complement strand
CGCTGGTAGGCGGTGTTGGCGGCCAGGATGTTGTAGTCGGGGTCGAGCACGATCATCGGCTGCGCCTCGTGCTCCAGGAACGAGACCAGCGCCTGCACCTGCGGGGCGGCGATGGTGGTGGCGGTGGACGGTGGCTGGGCTGGCATGGCGGGCGGCTGAGGGGACGGCGCATTGTGCGCTGGCACTGCCAGCACTGCCAGGCTGGACTGCCATCTGGAACTGCCACGCCGCATCGCCGTGCCGGCAGCGCCGCCGGAGCCTCGCCGACCAGCCAGAAACTGAGCCACATCAACCACTTGCAAAAGCATGCAGGCCCGTTGGCAGGCTGGCACGGCTCTTGATATTGCACAGCCAGTGGCACCTGCCACACACCATCCAACTCCGACTGGAGACCGCCATGCCCACACGCAGCCGCCTGCAGGTCGAAGGCTTCTTCGACCCCGCCACCTGGACCGTCAGCTACATCGTGCTCGACACCGGCACGCAGCAATGCGCCATCGTCGACAGCGTGCTCGACTACGACCCGAAGTCCGGCCGCACCAGCCAGGCCAGCGCCGACAAGCTGATTGCCCGTGTGCGCGAACTGGGCGCCTCGGTGCAGTGGATCCTGGAGACGCATGTGCATGCCGACCACCTGTCGGCCGCGCCGTATCTGAAGCGCGAGCTCGGCGGCCAGCTGGGCATCGGCGCGCACATCACCACGGTGCAGAAGGTGTTCGGCGGCCTGTTCAACGCCGGCCCCGACTTCGCCCGCGACGGCCGCCAGTTCGACCACCTGTTCGACGACGGCGAGGTCTTCCATATCGGCAACCTGCCCGCCCGCGCCATGCACACGCCCGGGCACACCCCGGCCTGCATGACCTATGTGGTAAGCGACCATGACCAGACCGCCGCCTTCGTCGGCGACACGCTGTTCATGCCCGACTACGGCACCGCGCGCTGCGACTTCCCAGGCGGCGATGCACGCACGCTGTTCCGCTCGATCAACAAGGTGCTGAGCCTGCCGCCCGAGACGCAGCTGTACATGTGCCATGACTACCAGCCCGGCGGCCGCGAGGTGCAGTACGTCAGCACCGTGGCCGACGAGCGCGCGCGCAACGTGCACGTGCGCAACGGCATCAGCGAAGAGGCCTTCGTGGCCATGCGCACCGCGCGCGACGCCACCCTGGGCATGCCCACGCTGATCCTGCCCAGCGTGCAGGTGAACATGCGCGCCGGCCAGCTGCCCGAGCCCGAGAGCAACGGCACCCGCTACATCAAGATCCCGCTGAACGCGGTCTGATCCCCCCGCCGCCGGCAGCCGCCACAGAGCGGCGCCGGCTCAGTTCCTGTCCACCCCGGAGACAAGCCTTGGACACCAAACCGCTCACCGCCACCCTGTCGGTGGCCGCGCAGATCACGCCGCAGGACCTGAAGACCCTGCGCGAGGCCGGCTTCCGCTCGGTCATCTGCAACCGCCCCGACGGCGAAGGCGCCGACCAGCCCAGCTTCGACGAAATTGCCCGTGCCGCGCACGAGCAGGGCCTGCACTGCCGCTACCTGCCCGCCGAGAGCGGCAAGGTCACCGATGCGCAGGCGGCCGACTTCGGCGCACTGATGGCCGAGCTGCCCAGGCCGGTGCTGGCCTACTGCCGCACCGGCATGCGGTCGACCACGATGTGGGCGCTGTCGCAGGCCGCTGAGCAACCGCTGGCGCAGATCATCGAGCGCGCGGCCGGCGCCGGCTACGACCTGAAGGGCGTGCTGCGGCGCATCGTCAACGGCGGCAGGACGCCGGTGGAAGTGGCCGACGCCACCCACGACATCGTGATCGTCGGCGGCGGCGCTGCCGGCATCGCCGTGGCCAGCAGCCTGCTGGCGCGCAGCCCGCGGCTGGACATCGCCATCATCGATCCCGCCGACATCCACTACTACCAGCCCGGCTGGACGCTGGTGGGCGGCGGCGTGTTCAAGCCGGGCACCACCGCCCGCACCATGGCCAGCGTGCTGCCGCAGGGCGTGCACTGGATCAAGTCGGCGGTGGCCGCCTTCGAGCCCGAGCGCGACGCCGTCATCCTGGACGGCTGCCGGGTGGTCAAGTACAAGCAGCTGGTGGTGTGCCCCGGGCTCAAGCTCGACTGGCATGGCATCGAGGGCCTGACCGACACGCTGGGCCGCAACGGCGTCACCAGCAACTACCGCTACGACCTGGCGCCCTACACCTGGCACCTGGTGCAGCAGCTGCACCGCGGCCGCGCCATCTTCAGCCAGCCGCCGATGCCCATCAAGTGCGCCGGCGCGCCACAGAAGGCGATGTACCTGTCGGCCGACCACTGGCGCCGCCAGGGCGTGCTGGGCGCCATCGACATCCAGTTCTGCAGCGCCGGCCCGGTGCTCTTCGGCGTGCCCGACTACGTGCCCGCGCTGATGGCGTATGTGCAGGCCTACGGCATCCACCTGAACTTCGGCCAGACGCTGGTGTCGGTGGACGGCCCGGCGCGCAAGGCGGTGTTCAGCCAGGCGCAGCCCGACGGCAGCAAGACCCTGGTGACGCGCGAGTTCGACATGCTGCATGCGGTGCCGCCGCAGAAGGCCCCCGACTTCATCCGCATCAGCCCGCTGGCCGATGCGGCCGGCTGGATCGACGTGGACCCGGCCACGCTGCGCCACAAGCGTTACGCCAACGTGTACGGCCTGGTTGACGGCACCAACACCCCCAATGCCAAGACCGCCGCTGCGGCCCGCAAGCAGGCGCCGGTGGTGGCGCACAACCTGCTGGCCGGCCTGGGCAGTGCCGGCGCCAAGGGCGAGGCCCGCTACGACGGCTACGGCTCCTGCCCGCTGACGGTGGCGCGCGGCAAGATCGTGTTGGCCGAGTTCGCCTATGGCGGCAAGCTGGCGCCCAGCCTGCCCACCTGGCTGATCGACGGCAAGCGGCCGTCGGCCCTGGCCTGGTACCTGAAGGAGCGCATCTTGCCGCCGCTGTACTGGGACGGCATGCTCAAGGGCCGTGAGTGGCTGGCCCAGCCCGAGATGGTGGGCTGATGGCCGCTGGGCTGACTTGGCGCCAGGTGCTGCCCAGCCTGCCGCTGCTGGACTGGGGCCGGCGCTACGACCGCGCCACCTTCGCCGGCGATGCGGTGGCGGCGCTGATCGTCACGCTGATGCTGATCCCGCAGAGCCTGGCCTATGCGCTGCTGGCCGGCCTGCCGGCCGAGGTGGGTCTGTATGCCAGCGTGGCACCGCTGCTGCTGTATGCGGTGTTCGGCACGAGCCGGGCGCTGGCGGTGGGGCCGGCGGCCGTCACCTCGCTGATGACGGCGGCGGCCATCGGCCAGCTGGCCGCCGCCGGCACGCCGGCCTACTGGGCCGCCGCGCTGACGCTGGCCTTCCTGTCGGGCGCCATGCTGCTGGCCATGGGCCTGCTGCGGCTGGGCTTCCTGGCCAACTTCCTCAGCCATCCGGTGATCTCGGGCTTCATCACCGCGTCGGCACTGCTGATCACCGCCAGCCAGCTGAAGACGCTGCTGGGCGTGCGGGCTGACGGGCACACCCTGGTGGACCTGCTGCTGGCCCTGGGCCGGCAGCTGCCGCACACCCATGTGCCGACGCTGCTGGTGGGCGTGTGCGCCACGGCCTTCCTGTTCTGGGTGCGCAAGGGGCTCAAGCCGCTGCTGGTGCGCCTGGGCCTGGCAGCCCGCACGGCCGACATGCTGACCAAGGCCGGCCCGGTGGCGGCCATCGCCGTCACCACCGGCCTGGCCTGGGCCTTCGGCTGGCAGGCCCAGGGCATGAAGGTGGTGGGCCACATCCCGCAGGGCCTGCCGCCGTTCACCCTGCCGCTGTGGGACCTGGCGCTGTGGCAGCAGCTGGCGGTGCCGGCGCTGCTGCTGAGCGTGGTGGGCTTCGTCGAATCGGTGTCGGTGGGCCAGACGCTGGCGGCCAAGCGGCGCCAGCGCATCGTGCCCGACCAGGAGCTGGTGGCCCTGGGCGCCAGCAACCTGTCGGCCGCGTTCACCGGCGGCCTGCCGGTGACCGGCGGCTTCTCGCGCTCGGTGGTCAACTTCGACGCCGGTGCGCAGACGCCGGCGGCTGGCGTGTTCACCGCCATGGGCATCCTGCTGGCCACGCTGCTGCTGACGCCGGCGCTGGTCCACCTGCCGCAGGCCACGCTGGCGGCCACCATCGTGGTGGCCGTGCTGTCGCTGGTGGACTTCGGCATCCTCAAGCGCACCTGGGCCTACTCCAAGCCCGACTTCATCGCCGTGGCGGCCACGCTGCTGGCCACGCTGGGCCTGGGCGTGGAGACCGGCCTGGTGGTGGGCGTGTCGGTGTCGCTGGCGCTGTTCCTGCACCGCACCAGCCGGCCGCACATCGCCACCGTGGGCCTGGTGCCGGGCACCGAGCACTTCCGCAACGTGCAGCGCCATGCGGTGCAGCTGGACCCGGCCATCCTGAGCCTGCGGGTGGACGAGAGCCTGTACTTCGCCAACGCCCGGGCCCTGGAAGACCATGTCAACGACGCCATGGCGGCCCAGCCGGGGCTGCGCCATGTGGTGCTGCAGTGCTCGGCGATCAACGCCATCGACGCCAGCGCGCTGGAGAGCCTGGAGTCCATCGCCCACCGCCTGCGCGATGCCGGGCTGCAGCTGCACCTGTCCGAAGTGAAGGGCCCGGTGATGGACCGCCTGGCCCGCACCGACTTCCTGGACCACCTGCCGGGCCGGGTGTTCCTGACCCAGTTTCAGGCCTGGACGGCGCTGCGCGGCAGCGGCGCCGAAGCCGGGCCAACACCCACCTGAGGCACAGCAGCATGCGGATGAACACGGCACAGGCCG
>JAGOBT010000311.1 GCA_017999135.1 Burkholderiaceae bacterium | reverse complement strand
GCTGCCCGCCACCCGCCCGGCCACCGACAGGTGCAGCAGCAGCAGCGTGACAGAGAAGCGCGGGTGGTAGGGCAGCTGCACCCGCAGCACCGCAGGCAGCACGATGGGCGCGTGGCCGAACACCATCGAGAAGACGAAGCCCAGCAGCACCGCATGCAGCGCGGCGTCCCAGCCCGGCGTGCCGGGGTGCAGGCCGTGCACCGCCATCAGCGCGCCGCCGCCGCCCAGCCAGGCATGGCCGGCCAGCAGGCTGCAGGCGATGAAGCGCACCAGGCCGCGCTGGCGCACCGTGCGGCGGGCCACGTCATGGCGCAGCAGCCAGGCGGCCAGCGCCAGCAGCCCGGCGCCGAAGCCATGGCCGGCCCAGACGACCCAGGGGCCGGGCAGCAGGGTGGCACCCAGAGCCAGCACCAGCAGCCCGGTGATGGCCGCGAAGGTGGTGCCCGCCCCGGCAGCCCGCGGCGCCAGGCGCGACAGCTCCAGCCGTTCACCGGCGATGGTGAAGACCAGAAAGGCCAGCCACCAGGGCAGCACCACGTGCAGGCCGGCGCCTGCCAGCACCAGCGCATGGCTGCCCACGGCGGCAGCGGCGCCCAGCGCCAGCACGCCGACAAACGGCTCGGGCTGGCGCCGCCAGATCAGCAGGGTGGCCGCCAGCAGCAGGACGGCACTGCCCAGCCAGGCCCAGGCGGCGGCCTGCGGCTGGCCGGCCAGCAGCAGCGCCGTGCCCGCACCGGCGGCCAGTGGCGCGGCCCAGGCCCAGGCATGGGCCCAGGCTTGCCGCTGGCCATCGACGGCCAGGGCGGCGGCACGCTCCAGCGCGATCACCAGACCGAAGAAGCCGCACACCATCAGCGCGCCATGCCCGGCCGCGGCATGCGCCAGCGCCGGCACGCCGCTGCCGCCAGGCCACGCCCCCAGGCGCCACAAGCCCGCTGCCACGCCGGCCACCAGGGCCAGCAAGCCGGGCAGCAGCAGGGGCAGGCGGCGCCAGGCGATGCCCGCCGGGCGCCGGGGCAGGGCGGTCATGGCGGGGGCTGTGCCGCAGCGGGCGTGTCACCGTCCCAGCCCATGGCGGCGCGCGCCTGCGGGCCCATGCGGCTGGGGTGCCAGGCGGGGCTGTCCAGCACCTGCACCACCACCGGGCGGCGCAGGCCCAGGGCCAGCAGCAGTTCGCCCTCGGCATCGTCGGCGATCATGCCGGCCATCGGGCAGGCGGCGCTGGTCATCACCAGCTGCACGGTGAGCGGGCCGTCCTCTGCGCCAGGTTCGCTGTCAGGCCCGACCAGCACCTGCTCGACCAAGCCCATGTCGACGATGTCGAGGCCAGTCTCGGGGTCCAGCACGCTGGCCAGCGCCTGCATGGCCCGGGCCCGCGCGGTGGCGGCATCGGCCATCAGCTGCACTGGCAGCGGCCGCTGCCGCCGCAGCCACCAGCCACCGGCCCGGCCTGGCCTGTGGCCACCCGGCCGATGCGCACCTGCCACAGGCTGGGCCCGTTCTGCAGGTAGCGCCAGACAAACTGGCCGGCGCGCGCCCGCTCGAACTGGAAGTACAGCGGCAGTGGGTCGTGGTCGTTGACGATCTCGAAGTGCTCGCCCGGGCCCAGGGCGTCGAACTGGCTGAAGATCAGCGGATGGCGCGCCGGTGGCGAGATGGTGCGCACGTCGATGCAGACCGGATGGGTGGTGGTATCGGACACGGTGGACATGGCGGTCGGGCCTGGGCGGCCGGCTCAGTGGGCAGGCCTGCAGGCTAAGCCTGAGGACAGGCAGCCCGCCTTGAACCAGTTCAAGATTGCGGTCACCCGCCGCTCCGCAGCGCGGCGGCCGGCGCCACAAACAAGGGAAAGAGCGCACCATCCTCTGCCCGGATGTGCGCGGCCAGTTCGTCTGCCAGATGGTCGACACCACGCTGGAACAGCTGCACGGCTTCGACGCCCGCATGGCCCTCGGCCAGCAGGCAAATGCGCGCCTGGAAGTCAGCCAGGGCAGCCTCATGCAGGCCATGCTCGCGATGCAGATCGTCGATCAGTCGCTCGATCAGCGTGTTGCCGCCTTGCTCCATCATCGGGAACAAGCGCATCTCTTCCTTGAACATGTGCAGTTCCAGGTGATCGCCGATGGTGCGCAAGGCGTTGACGAGCCCGGTGTCGATGCCACACGCCTCCACATCTGCCGCCAGTGCCAGCAAGGCAGGCAGATCTCGGCGGTGGCCGTCGTGGAAGCGCGTCTGGATGTGATCGATCAGCGCGGTGGCCTGCTGGATGGTGGGGCTGGGCATGAACAGGCTCGGGGGGCATGGCTGGCAAAGGCGACCCAGTCTGGGCGAGGCGCTGGCCCGATCAGGTTGACGCACATCAACGTCCAGGCCGGCAGACCCCCGGTGTAGTTCTTCAGAACGATGGGCACCCCGCCCCCATCGTTCTTCTGCCGTGCGCCGCCTGGCCACCGTGTGGATGTTCGCCAGCACGCTGCCGGCGGACAGTCTCGTCACACACCAGACGAGTCCGCCCCATGGCCACCCACGCAACCCCCATCCCACGCCAGGCGTGGTCCGTGCTGATCGTCAGCACCGTTGCCTTCACCGTGTGCTTCATGGTGTGGATGATGTTCGGCGTCATCGGCATCCCGTTGAAGAAGACGCTGGGCCTCAGCGCCACCGAGTTCGGCCTGCTCACCGCCACGCCGGTGCTCACCGGCAGCCTGATCCGCGTGCCGCTGGGCATCTGGACCGACCGCTACGGCGGCCGCATCGTGATGACGCTGCTGATGGCCGCCACCGTGCCGGCCATCTGGCTGATGGCCTACGCCACCGCCTACTGGCACTTTCTGGTGATCGGCCTGTTCGTCGGTCTGGCGGGCGGGTCGTTCTCGGTGGGCACGCCGTATGTGGCGCGCTGGTTCCCCAAGGCCCGCCAGGGCATGGCCATGGGCGTGTACGGCGCCGGCAACTCGGGCTCGGCAGTGAACAAGTTCGCCGCGCCGGTGCTGCTGGCCATCGGCGGCTGGACGCTGGTGCCGCAGGTGTACGCCGCCATCATGCTGGGCACCGTCGTGCTGTTCTGGTTCGGCAGCAGCAGCGACCCCAAGCACCTGGTGCCGTCGAACGTGAAGTTCAGCGACCAGCTCAAGCTGCTGAAGGACCCGAAGGTGCTGAAGTACTGCCAGTACTACAGCATCGTGTTCGGCGGCTACGTGGCGCTGGCGCTGTGGATGGTGCAGTACTACGTGGGCGAGTTCGGCCTGTCGATCCAGACGGCCGCGTTGCTGGCCGCCTGCTTCAGCCTGCCCGGCGGCGTGCTGCGCGCCGTAGGTGGCGTGCTGTCCGACAAGTTCGGCGCGCACCAGGTCACCTGGTGGGTGCTGTGGGTCAGCTGGGTGTGCCTGTTCCTGCTGAGCTATCCGCAGACCGACTTCACGGTGCTCACCGTCAACGGCCCGCGCAGCTTCCACATCGGCCTGAACGTCTATGCCTTCACCGCGCTGATGTTCATCCTGGGCATCGCCTGGGCCTTCGGCAAGGCCAGCGTCTTCAAGTACATCGGCAACGACTACCCCGACAACATCGGCGCCGTCAGCGGCATCGTCGGCCTGGCCGGCGGCCTGGGCGGCTTTGTGCTGCCGATCATGTTCGGCGCCTTGATGGACCTGACCGGCATCCGCTCCAGCGCCTTCATGCTGATGTACGGCGTGGTCTGGGTCTCGCTGATCTGGATGTACTGGACCGAGGTGCGCAAGACCGAAATGATGGGCCAGCACGCACCGGTCGCTCCCTTCTCGCGCAGCTTCGCCCGCTGAAGCCGCCTTCCTTCCGCTCCCTTCCGCTCCCCCGAGGACACACCACCATGCGTGCCAACACCGCTGGCCCCGCACCCGCCCAGGCCAAGGCCCAGGGCGCCGACATCCACGACTGGCGCCCCGAGGACGACGCCTTCTGGAACGGCACCGGCAAGGCCATTGCCTACCGCAACCTCTGGATCTCGGTGCCCGCGCTGCTGTGCGGCTTCGCGGTCTGGGGCATGTGGGGCATCATCACCGTGCAGATGCTCAACCTGGGGTTCCCGTTCACCCAGGCCGAGCTGTTCACCCTCACCGCCATCGCCGGCATCTCGGGCGCCACCATGCGCATCCCGGCGAGCTTTCTCATCCGCCTGGCCGGTGGGCGCAACACCATCTTCCTGACCACGGCCATGCTGCTGGCGCCGGCCATCGGCACCGGCATCGTGCTGCAGCACAAGGACTGGCCGCTGTGGGCCTTCCAGCTGATGGCGCTGTGGTCGGGCGTGGGCGGCGGCAACTTCGCCAGCTCGATGTCCAACATCAGCACCTTCTTCCCGAAGCGGCTGCAGGGCACGGCACTGGGCCTGAATGCGGGCCTGGGCAACTTCGGCGTGACGACGATGCAGATCGTCATCCCGCTGGTGATGACACTCGGCATCTTTGGCGCCTTCGGTGGCGAGCCCATGGTGCTGGTCAAGGACAGCGGCTGGATCTTCGGCAAGATCGCCGCGGGCACGCCCACCTGGGTGCAGAACGCCGGCTTCGCCTGGGTGCTGTCACTGGTGCCGCTGAGCCTGCTGTGCTGGTGGGGCATGAACAACCTCAAGACGGTGTCACCCGCAGTCGGCACACCCGCGGGCAACCCGATCGTGGCCTTCGCCAAGATCACCTACCTGTACACGCTGGCCTTCGTGCCTGCGATCTTCATGCTCTACCTGTACCTGCCCAAGCCCACCGGCCTGGGGCTGCTGAGCATGTGGGTGGCCATCCCGCTGGACGTGGTGCTGGCCCTGGGCATGATGAAGCTGGCCGCCTTCGGCGAGA
>JAGOBT010000310.1 GCA_017999135.1 Burkholderiaceae bacterium | reverse complement strand
GCCGGCTGCTGGCACTTCCAGAACGGCCCGCAGCGGGTGTATGTGCAGCTGGAGGCCACGCCCTGGGTGTGGCGCGTGCAGTGGCCCGACGATCCGGCGGCGCCGGCCCCCTCCGTCACCAGCCACACCGGCCTGCCGGCCCGGGTGCAGAGCTGCTGGGTGGACGCCGAGGGCCGGCTGTACCTGGGCGCGGATCTGGGCCTGGGCATCGTGCACAGCCAGGACATGCTGGACGCTGCCCGCGCCATCGAGCAGGGCCTGTGGGACCCGCAGGCGCTGGACGCCGCCGACGCGCCGCGGCGGTTCGGCTTCGTGCGCGTGCCGGCGCCCTGAGGCGCCGCGGCGGACCCGGGCGTGAAAAAGCCGCCCGCAGGCGGCTGGATGGTCAGGCCCGGCCGGTGGTCACTTCGATGCCGCAGCCTCGGGCGCAGAGGCAGCCGCGGCAGGCGCCGCCGGCTCGTCGAACTTGGCGCCGCCCTGGTTGGCGATGTAGACCACGGCGCGTGCGATTTCCAGGTCGCTCATCTCGCCACCGCCCTGCGCGCCCATCGCGCCCTTGCCCTTCAGGGCCGAGTTCAGCAGCGCGTCGTAGCCGGTCTTGATGCGCGGTGCCCAGGCCGTGGCGTCGCCCAGCTTGGGGGCGCCGGCCGCGCCGCTGGCGTGGCAGGCCGCGCACTGGGCGGTGTAGACCTGCTCGCCAGTCTTCAGCACCACCGGTGCCGACGCGTCCTTCAGCACGATCGAGCCCACCGGCTGGATGCGCTTGGCGATCGCTTCTTCCGACATGCCGTCGCTGCCGGCACCGGTCTTGCCGCCGAAGTCGACGAAGTTGGCCAGCATGATGATGACGACCACCGGCACCACGAACGAGGCCACCACGGCGCCGATCAGTTGCTTGGGGGTGCGGATCGGGCCTTCGTGGTTGGCTTCGTGCTCGGTGTGCTGGGCGTCGCTCATGGGGTCCTCGGATGGGGCGCGTGTTCTGGAGTCTGCTGCTCTGGGCTGCGGCGGTGGGGGTGCTGCGGGCTTGATCGGCCGCAATGCACCCCAGGCAAAACCGGTCGATTATAGGGTGGGGTGCCCTGCCCCGCGGCCACGCTGCCCGGTGCCCGGTGCCCGCCAGGTTGCGGCCCGGCTCTGGCATAGAATGGTCGGCTGTCATCCCCGCTGCGACCGTGGTGAAGTGGATATCATTGGGCCCTCCGAAGGCTTAGTCGCAAGTTCGATTCTTGCCGGTCGCACCAGCCGCAGGCGCCTCACGCAAAGCGGAAGCTGATGCTCCCCAGAGGCCCGTAGTCGGCATGCAGGTTGTCACCGCGCACCGCGGTCGTGGGCCGGGTGAAGCTGCCGGCCAGCACCACATCCCCCGCGCTCAGCCGCTCGCCGTGCGGCGCGATCTTGTTGGCCAGCCAGGCCACGCCGTTGCCGGGGTGGTTCAGCACCGCGGCAGCCAGGCCGGTCTCCTCCACCACGCCATTCTTGTGCAGCAGCGCGCCCACCCAGCGCAGGTCCACGTCCAGCGGGCGCACCGGCCGGCCCCCCAGCACGATGCCGGCATTGGCGGCGAAGTCGCTGATGGTGTCGAACACCTTGCGCGGCGCCCGGGTCTGGCGGTCGAACTGCTCGATGCGCGCGTCGATGATCTCGATGGCCGGGCTGACGTAGTCGGTGGCCGACAGCACGTCGAACAGCGTCACCCCCGGGCCCTGCAGCGGCTTGCCCAGGATGAAGGCCAGTTCCACCTCGATGCGCGGCGCGATGAAGCGGTCGATCGGGATGTCGCCACCGCTGGCAAAGAACATGTCGTCCATCAGCGGCGCGTAGTCGGGCTCGTCGATCTGGCTGGACAGTTGCATCGCGCGCGAGGTCAGGCCGATCTTGCGGCCCTTGATCGTGCGGCCGTCGGCCAGCTCCAGCGCCACCCAGGCGCGCTGGATGGCGTAGCCGTCGTCGATGGTCATCTGCGGAAAGCGCTGCGAGAAATGGCGCAGCGCGGTGCGGGTCTTGCGGGCCTGGGACAGCTCGCGCGCCAGGGCCTGGATGGTGTCGTCGGTCAGCATGCCGTTCGTGCTTTCAAATCGCGATGCGATGGACTTCATCGGTCACGTGCGATGCACGTGGTGACCGAACCAAGCGAACGCCGCGGAACCGGCTCTGCCGGGCCGCTGGCGTTGCCCCCTCGAGGGGGCGCGGGAAGCGCGCAGGGGGTGGGTGACATCAAAGGCGGGTGGTGACGCGGCTGAAGCCGTCGGCGGCGGATGCTTGTGCGGCGGGGATGGCGCGGCCGTCCTGCGGCGTCACCGGGAACAGCGCATTGATCTGCCCGGTGCCCGACGCGCCGAAGTAGGGGGTGATCACCTCCACCGGCGCGTCGTAGGCAGCCCAGCCCAGCGCGCCCAGCAGCATGGCGGTGTCGTGCATGAAGCCTTCCCCATGGCCCTTGGCGGCGTACTCGGGCAGCATGGCGCAGAAGTCGGTCCACTCGGCTTGCTGCCACATCTGCACCACGCTGCGGTCCAGCCGCTCCAGCATCGGGCTCCACAGCTTGAAGGCGTATTCGGGCGCCAGGCCGTTCTGGGCAAAGCGGTGGCTCAGGCTGCCACTGGCCAGGAAGGCGACGGTGCCGTCGTAGTGCTGCTCCACCGCCTGGCGGAAGGCCCAGCCCAGCCGGGCCGAATCATTCAGGTAGTGCGCCATGCACAGCGCCGACACGCTGACCACCTTGAAGTGACGGTCGGCATTCATGTAGCGCAGCGGCACCAGGGTGCCGTATTCGGGCGCCAGGCTGGTGGCGTGGTGCGCCAGCGTCTCCACGCCCTGCTCGGTGGCCACCCGCGCCAGCAGCTGGCCCAGCGCCGGGTTGCCGGGGGCTTCAAACGCCAGGTTGCTGATGAAGTGCGGCAGCTCGTTGCTGGTGTAGGTGCCCTTGAAGTGCGGCGCGCAGTTGACGTGGTAGCTGGCGTTGACCAGCCAGTGGGTGTCGAACACCACCAGCGTGTCCACGCCCAGCGCCTTGCAGCGGCGGGCGATCTCGTGGTGGCCGTCGATCGCGTCCTGCCGGGTGCCGTGGCGCGGGCCGGGCAGCTCGCTCAGGTACATCGACGGCACATGGGTGATCTTGGCGGCCAGTGCGAGTTGTCCCATGGGAGGTTCCTGCGCGAAATGAAGGGCGGGCACCGGCGAAGCGGCCTGGCGTGGTGGCGGGTGTGAAGGCCTGGATGTGGAGAGGACGATGGACGCCGCAGGCGCTCAGGCGCCCAGCGTCACCAAGCCTTCTGCGGCAGCGGCGCGCCCCAGGGCCCCATCGAAGCTGCAGAAGCGAAGGAGCTGGCCCAGCGATTCAGCGGCCTTCAATGCCGTGGCCAGCTGCACGCTGTCGTAGGCGCGCAGGCCGTGGCGCCAAGCCAGTTCGCCGGCCGAGGTGGCGAGTGCAGCGTCCACACCTGCACGCTGCCAGAGGGCCCAGGATTGGGCGAATTGCTCGCGAGCCTGCGCGATCTCAACCACCGGGCGCTGCAGTGTGCGCCGCTTCAGGGCCATGGCGGCGTGAAACTCAACCCAGGCGAGCTGACTCACGACGATGGCTCTGGCCTGGGACGCCCACGCACGCGCCGCGTCGCATTGCAGTTCGTCGATGAACAGCTTGACCAGTGCCGAGGTGTCGAAAAAAGCGATCACCTCGGACCTCTCGCATCGATGACCAGGTCGCTCACCGTCGCGCGATCGGGTGATTCAGGCAGCTTCACCGACTGCGGCAAGCAGAACGGCCTGGAGGCCGGCTCGGTGATCAAGCCGCTGGTCATCAGGCGGGCGATGGCTGCCGCCTCTGCCGCCGCCAGCGCGTCGCCCGCGCCATCTGCGCCTGGATCTGCCTGCGGCGAGCCAGGTGCCACCAGCTCGGCCACCACCTTGCGGTGCGCGGTGATGCGCACCCGTTCGCCGGCCTGCACGCGCTTGATCGCAGCGCCTGGGTTGGCCTTGAGTTCCCGGATGGAGATGTCCATGCTGCCCTCACGCGCTCAATGTGGTCACACTCTAGATTGGATGATGAATATGTGACCACATTCTGGCATGCACTTGTCGCGGCGCCGCGCGCCTCAGCCCCAATGTGGAATGTGGTGGCCGCCCAGGCTCACCGCGATGTTCTTCGGCTCCAGGAACACCTCGTAGCTCCAGGTGCCGCCCTCGCGCCCGGTGCCGCTGGCCTTGGTGCCGCCGAAGGGCTGGCGCAGGTCGCGCACGTTCTGGCTGTTGACGAAGCACATGCCCGCCTCGATGCCGGCGGCCACGCGGTGGGCACGGCCCAGGTTCTCGGTCCAGACGTAGCTGCTCAGACCGTATGGGATGTCGTTGGCGATGCGCACCGCATCGGCCTCGTCGTCGAACGGGATCAGGCAGGCCACCGGGCCGAAGATCTCTTCCTGCGCGATGCGCATGCGGTTGTCGACGTCGGCAAACACCGTGGGCCAGACGAAGTTGCCGCGCTGCAGATCACCCGCCAGCGCCGGCGCATACGACGGGCGGTCGACCCCGCCGCACAGCAAGGTGGCGCCTTCGGTCGGGCCCAGATCGATGTAGCTGCGCACCTTGGCCAGGTGGGCTTGGCTGATCATCGGGCCGACCAGGGTGGCCTCGTCCAGCGGGTCACCCACGGTGATGCGGCGGGCGCGGGCGGCAAACTTCTCCGCGAAGTCGGCATAGATGCTGCGTTGCACCAGGATGCGGCTGCCGGCGGTGCAGCGCTCGCCGTTGTTGCTGAAGACCATGAACACCGCGGCGTCCAGCGCACGCGGCAGGTCGGCATCGTCGAAGATGACGAACGGGCTCTTGCCGCCCAGCTCCATGC
>JAGOBT010000309.1 GCA_017999135.1 Burkholderiaceae bacterium | reverse complement strand
GCTCGATGCCGCTGCATGGACGTTGCCCTGCTGCTCTTCCTGATCCTGCTGAACGCGCTGTTTGCCATGTCGGAGATGGCGCTCACCGCCTCCCGCAAGGCCCGCCTGGCGGTGCTGGTCGAAGCCGGCGACCCCGGCGCCCCGGCCGCCCAGGATCTGCATGAAGACCCCACCAAGTTCCTGTCCACCGTGCAGATCGGCATCACGTCGATCGGTGTGCTCAACGGCATCGTCGGCGAGGCCGCGTTTTCCAAGCCGCTGGCCGACTGGCTGCTCACCGTGCTGCCGATGCTCAGCGAGCGGGTGGCCGACATCACCGGCACCGCGCTGGTGGTGCTGATCATCACCTTCCTGACCATCATCTTCGGCGAGCTGGTGCCCAAGCGCCTGGGCCAGATGTACCCCGAGCGGGTGGCGGTGCTGGTGGCACGGCCGATGAACTGGCTGTCCACCGCCACGCGGCCCTTCGTGTGGCTGCTGTCAGCCGCCACCGAGGCCACGCTCAAGCTGCTGGGCATCCGCCATGCCCCCAACCGCAGCGTGACGGAAGAAGAGATCGCTGCCAGCCTGGAAGAAGGCCTGGACGCCGGCGTCATCGAGGCGCAGGAGCACCAGATGGTGCGCAACGTGTTCCGGCTCGACGACCGGCAGATCGGCTCCATGATGATCCCGCGCGCCGAAATCACCTGGCTGGACCAGCACGCCCCGTTGCCCGAGCTGCTGGCGCAAATGACCGAGAACGGCCACAGCCGCTACCCGGTGTGCCGCAACGGCCTGGACGACGTGGTGGGCGTGATCCAGGCGCAGGACCTGCTGGTGCCGCTGTCGCGCGGCGAGATGCCCGACCTGGGCGCGCTGATGCAGGCACCGGTGTTCGTGCCCGAAACGCTGTCGGGCATGGAACTGCTCGACCATTTCCGTGCCACCGGTGCCGAGCTGGTGTTCGTCGTCGACGAATACGGCGCGGTGCAGGGCGTGATCACCGTGCGGGACGTGCTCGAGGCCATCACCGGCGAGTTCTCGCCCCCCAGCGCCGACGACGCCTGGGCGGTGCGCCGGGCCGATGGCAGCTGGCTGATGGACGGCCTGATCCCCGTGCCCGAGCTGAAGGACCGGCTCGAGATCCGTGAGCTGCCTGAAGAAGACCGTGGCCGCTACAACACGCTGGCAGGCATGGTGATGCTGCTGCTGGGCCGGCTGCCGCGCACGGCCGATGTGGTGGAATGGGATGGGTGGCGCTTCGAGGTGGTGGACCTCGATGGCAAGCGGGTCGACAAGGTGCTGGTCAGCGCCCTGTCCGGCCAGAACCCCGACAACACGACCAAGGAATGACAGCCCCATGATCAACGAAAACCTGCACAAGAAGGCGGTCGCGCTCGACCGCGTGAAGCACCGCAACCTGAAGCTCGACCTCGGCGCGCGCGACCTCGGCGCCGTCAGCGGGCTCAATGCCTTCTTCGTGGCCGGCACCGAGTTCGGCGACGCCTGCAAGGAATTCCCCGTGGTCTGGGTGGCTGCCGGCAAGGACGACGCCGGCAAGGCCCAGGTGGCGCCGATCGCGGTGTTCGGCCTGCAGCAGGGCAAGAACCTGTGCGTGGACGCCAATGGCTGGCGCACGCGCTATGTGCCCGCGGTGCTGCGCCTGTACCCGTTTGCGTTGGCCCGTGTGGCCCCCACCGAGATGGTGGTGTGCGTCGACGAAAGCTGGGTCGGCCTCGGTGCCCAGGGCCAGGCGCTGTTCAACGACGCCGGCGAGCCCAGCGAGTTCACGCTGAACGTGCAGAAGCAGCTCGAGACCTTCGAAGGCGAGGTCGAGCGCACCCGCATTGCCGGCGCGCTGCTGGTGGAAAAGGGCCTGCTGCGTGACATGCGCTTCGACGCCACCCTGCCTGACGGCAGCAAGCTGACGGTCGACGGCTTCCTCACCGTCGACGAAGAAAAGCTCGGCAAGCTGAGCGACGCCGAGGTGGTGGCGCTCACCCGCAACGGCCTGATGGGTCTGATCCACGCGCACCAGATCTCGCTGGGCAACATGGCGCGCCTGGTGGAATGGCACGTGGAACGGCTGGCCGCCGAGAAGGCCGCCGCCGCACCCGCCGCCTGAGGCCCGGGCGATGAGCGCCGAGCGCCCCGACGATCTGGACCGGGGCGCCGCCAACCGGCGCGCCATGCTGGGGGATGCCTGGGTCGAGCGCTCGCTCGGTCAGGCCAACAGCCTGAACGCCGAGTTCCAGAGCCAGGTCACCCGCCATGCCTGGCACGACATCTGGGGCCGCCCGGGGCTGGATGCCCAGACCCGCCGCCTGCTGGTGCTGGGCATGACCATGGGCCTGGCGCGCTGGGAAGAATTCGAGCTGCATTGCCGCGCCGCCATTCGCGGCGGTGTGCCGCTGGCCGTGATCAAGGAGGCGCTGATGCAGGGCGCCATCTACTGCGGCGTACCGGCAGCCAACACTGCATTCAAGATCACCGTTGGCATCTGCCAGGCCGAGGGCATCGCGCTCGACCCGGCGCCGCTGCTGCCCGGCCACCGGGTGGAGACGCACCACACCTTCAGCCTGCCGCAACTGCGGGTGGCGCTGCAGGGCCCGGCGGATGCCGCCAGCCCCGGCGTGCCGGTGGTGCTGAGCCACGCCCTGGGCATGCGATTGGAGATGTGGGACGGCCTGGCCGCCGCGCTGGCGCCGCAGCACCCGGTGCTGCGCTACGACCACCGCGGCCAGGGTGGGTCGGCTGCCGTGCGGGCGGCCTACAACCTGGACGATCTGGTCGACGATGCGGCCCGCCTGATCACCGAGTGGGGTCGCGGGCCGGTGGTGTTCATCGGCCTGTCGATGGGCGGGCTGGTGGGGCAGGGCCTGGGCATCCGCCATCCGCGCCTGGTGCGCGGCCTGGTGCTGGCCAACACCGCCGCCGCCTACGCCGAAGCCGGCCGCGCCGGGCTGGCACAGCGCGCCGCGGCCGTGCGGGCCGGCGGCATGGCCGCAGTGGCGGACGGGGTGCTGGAGCGCTTCCTGTCGGAGGCCACCCGCGCCAGCCAGCCGGCCTTGGCGGCCGACGTGCGCAGCGCGCTGCTGCGCGCCGATGCCGAGGGCTACGCGCTGGCCGCGCTGGCCATCCAGGGCGCCGATTGGCTGCCGGCGCTGTGCGGCATCCGCTGCCCGGTGCAGGTGGTGGCTGGTGCGCAGGATGCCGGGTCCACCGTGGCGATGGCCCAGGACATTGCCGGCGCCATCCCCGGCGCGCAGCTGACCGTGCTGGACGCGGCGCACCTCTCGGTGCTGGAGCATCCGGCCGGCTTCTGGCTGGCCGTGCAGCAATTGCTGGCCCGGGTCACCTGATCGCCGTGGCAGGCGGGCAAACCCTGAATCGGCCAGCCATGGCCGGCCGTCAGAATTCAGGTTGTATACAACGCCTGGAGTCAAACCGCCCATGGCCCACTTTCCGCTGAACGCCTGGTACGCCGCCGCGTACGACGTGGAGCTCAAGCGCGTGCTGCTGCCGCGCACCATCTGCAACCGCAAGATGGTGTTCTACCGCCTGCAGGACGGCAGCCCCGCCGCGCTGGAGGATGCCTGCTGGCACCGCCTGCTGCCGCTGTCCATGGGCCGGCTGGACGGCGACGAGGTGGTCTGCGGCTACCACGGTCTTGTATTCAATGCAGAGGGCCGCTGCACACACATGCCGTCGCAAGAGACGCTGAACCCGTCGGCCTGCGTGCGCAGCTATCCGGTGGTGGAGCGCCACCGCTTCATCTGGGTGTGGCCGGGTGATGCATCGCTGGCCGACCCGGCGCTGATCCCCGACCTGCACTGGAACGACAGCCCGGGCTGGACCGGCGACGGCAAGCTGATCCGGGTGCAGTGCGACTACCGCCTGGTGGTCGACAACCTGATGGACCTGACGCATGAGACCTTCGTGCACGGCGGCAGCATCGGCGACCGGGCGGTGGCCGAGGCGCCGTTCGTCGCCACCCACGGCGACCGCTTTGCCACCGTCACCCGCTGGATGGAAGGCATCACGCCGCCGCCGTTCTGGGCCGGGCAGATCCGCCATGCGCGCGGCTACACCGGGCCGGTGGACCGCTGGCAGATCATCCGCTTCGAGGCGCCATGCACCGTGGCCATCGATGTGGGCGTGGCGGTGGCCGGCACCGGTGCACCGCAGGGAGACCGCAGCCAGGGCGTGAACGGCTTCGTGCTGAACACCATCACGCCCGAGACCGACGGCAGCTGCCACTACTTCTGGGCCTTTGCCCGCAACTACTGCCTGAACGAGCAGCGCATCACCCATGAACTGCGCGAAGGCGTGGCCGGCATCTTCCGCGAGGACGAGGCCATCCTGGAGGCGCAGCAGCGCGCCATCGACGAGCACCCCGACCACCAGTTCTACAACCTCAACATCGACGCCGGGTCGATGTGGGCGCGCAAGCTGATCGACCGCCTGGTGGCCGCCGAGGCGCCCACGCCCGGTCCGCGCACCATTCCGCTGCGGCCAGCGGCATGACAGCGTTGGCCTCTGCCAAGGTGGCGCAGCCGGCGGATGCCGACGACGGCGCCGGCTCGCAGACGGTGCGCGCGCAGTTGCGCCTGCGCGAGCTGATCCTGGGCGGTGAACTGGCGCCCGGCGCCCGCATCCCCGAGCTGGCCCTGGTCGAGCGGCTGGGCGTGTCGCGCACGCCGGTGCGCGCGGCCCTGGTGCGGCTGGCCGAAGAAGGCCTGCTCGAAGCATTGCCCGGCGGCGGCTTCGCGGTGCGCGATTTCTCCGAGACCGACATCTGCGACGCCATCGAGCTGCGTGGCACCCTGGAAGGCCTGGCCGCCCGGCTGGCCGCCGAGCGTGGCGCCAGCAC
>JAGOBT010000308.1 GCA_017999135.1 Burkholderiaceae bacterium | reverse complement strand
GCGTGGCGGCCGGCAGACGGACCCACCTGGTGGCATCATCAGCGCCCTTCCCGCCACGGCCAGGCGCCGCACACCCGATGGACGCATCCACCAACGCCCTGCTGATCGACGGCGACGCGCCGTTGACGCTGCCTGACTTCGCACGCATCCGCACCGACGACTTCCACCCCGCCATCGAACGCGGCATGCAGGTGCATCGCGACGAGCTGGCCGCACTGGTGGCGCAGACAGCCGCACCCGACTTTGCCAACACCGTGGCGGCCTTCGACCGCTGCGGCCACCTGCTGGGCCGGGTGCTGGCGGTGTTCCACAACCTCGCCGCATCGGCCACGTCGCCCGCGCTGCAGGCGGTGCAACGGGCGCTGGCCGGTCCGCTGGCGGCGCACTTCAGCGCCGTCTACCAGGACGCCGGGCTGTTCCAGCGCATCGACCATGTGCACCAGGCCCGCCATGGCCTGGGGCTGACGCCCGAGCAACTGCGCCTGTTGGAGCGCACCCACCGCGACTTCACCCGCCAGGGCGCGCAGCTGGCGCCGGATGCGCGGGCCGAGTTCGCCGCCATCCAGGCGCAGCTGGCTGAACTGAACACGCTGTTCGCCCAGAACCTGCTGCACGACGAGAACGCCTTCACCCTGCCGCTGCCTGACGATGCTGCGATGGACGGCCTGCCCGAGTTCGTACGTGCCGCCGCCCGCCAGGCCGCCGCCGAGCGTGGCCTGGCGCAGCCGGTGGTCACGCTGGGGCGGTCGCTGGTGCTGTCGTTCCTGGGTTTCTCGCGCCGGCGCGATCTGCGCGAGCAAGTCTGGCGCGCCTGGGTCGGCCGCGGCGCCCACCCCGGTGCGCAGGACAACCGGCCGGTGGCGCAGCAGATCCTGGCGCTGCGCCAGCGCCAGGCCGTGCTGATGGGCGGCACCAGCTATGCCGACGTCAAGCTGACCGACACCATGGCCGGCACGCCCGACCGGGTGTGGGCCCTGCTCGACGACGTGTGGCAGCGCGCCCTGCCCGCGCTGGATGCCGAGCGTGCCCTGCTGCGCGCGGCCATGGCGGCGGCCGGCGCCACCCACCCGCTGGAGGCCTGGGACTGGCGCTACTGGGCCGAGCAGGTACGCCAGGCCCGCTTTGCGCTGGACGACGCCGAGCTCAAGCCCTACTTCCCGCTGCCGGCGATGGTGACCGCCGCGTTCGAATGCGCCGAGCGCCTGTTCGGCCTGCGCTTCACTGCGCGCACCGATCTGGCCGGCTACCACCCCGATGTGGCCGTCTACCAGGTGGACAGCGACGACGGCACGCCCGTGGGCCTGTTCCTGCAGGACAACTTTGCCCGCCCGGCCAAGCGCAGCGGCGCCTGGATGAGCGTGCTGGCCCAGCAGCACCGCAACAGCGCCGACGGCCAGCCGCAGCTGCCGGTGGTGCTGAACAACAACAACTTCGCCCGTGGCGAGCCCGGCACGCCCACGCTGCTGTCGCCCGACGACGTGCGCACCCTGTTCCATGAATTCGGCCACGGCCTGCACGGGCTGCTGAGCAACGTGGGCTACCGGCGCCTGTCAGGCACCCAGGTGCTGCGTGATTTCGTCGAGCTGCCGTCGCAGCTGTTCGAGCACTGGGGGCAGGATCCCGCGGTGCTGCGCCGCCATGCGCGCCACTGGCAGACCGGCGAGGCCATCCCCGACGCGCTGCTGGCCAAGATCGCCGCGGCGCGCCGCTTCGGCCAGGGCTACGACACGGTGCGCTACACCGCCAGCGCCATGCTCGACCTGGCCGTGCACCAGCGCAGCGTGCCAGTGGACGACATCGAGCGCTTCGAGGCCGACACCCTGGCCGCACGCGGCCTGCCGCCCGACACCGGCATCGCCCACCGGCTGCCGCATTTCCAGCACCTGTTCGCCGGCGACGGCTACGCCGCCGGCTACTACGTCTACCTGTGGGCCGAAGTGCTGGAAGCCGACGCCTGGCAGGCCTTCGTCGAGGCTGGCGACCCGTTCGACCCGGCCGTGGCCGCCCGGCTCAAGGCCGAGATCTACAGCCGTGGCGACAGCGTGGAGCCCGGCGCGGCCTACCGCGCCTTCCGCGGGCGCGATGCGGGCGTGGCGCCGATGCTGCGTGAGCGCGGGCTGATGGACTGACGGAACCGTGTGCCTGCAGCCTGGGGCAAGCCCCTAGACCAGCCACCCTCCTGGCGAGGGTGGGCGCCCGCCACAATGGGCTGGCAACCCGAACTTGTATGCAAGACATGGCCACCCGTCACCCCCACACCGGCACGCCCAGCCGCCTGCACTCGCTGATCGAATGGCGGGCGCTGGCCGAGATGGCGGTGCTGCCCTTCACCTGGCCGGCACTGGCCCAGTTGCCGCACGGCGACGGCCACCCGGTGCTGTTGCTGCCCGGCTTCATGGCCGACGAGGGCTCGCTGTTCGCGCTGAAGGCCTTCCTGGCCGGGCGCGGCTATGCGGTGGAGACCTGGGGGCTGGGCCGCAACATCGGCTTCCAGCGCCGCCATGCGCAGGCGCTGGAGCAGAAGATCCGCCACCTGCACCACAGCACCGGCCGGCGTGTCAGCCTGGTGGGCTGGAGCCTGGGCGGCGTGTTCGCGCTCTACGGCGCGCTGCAGGCGCCGGAATGCGTGCGCCAGCTGGTCACCCTGGGCAGCCCGGTCAACGTGGGGCCCGAAGGCAGCCAGGCGTCGCCGCTGGTGAAGGCGCTGTACCGCATGGTGGCCCACCCGCTGGGTGCCGAGGTGCACGTGATGCAGCCGCGCGCCAAGCAGCTGCGTGAACACCTGCTGCCCAACGTGCCGATGAGCTGCCTCTACAGCATCAGCGACGGCGTGGTGCCGCCGCAGGAGGCCACGGTGGACGGCCCGCACCAGCGCTGCGAAAACATCCGCGTGGCCGGCAGCCACACCGGCCTGGGCTTCAACGCGATGGTGATGTGCATCGTGTCCGACCGGCTGGCCCAGCCCGAGGGCGACTGGAAGCCGTTCAGCCCGGCCGGGTTGCCCGGCGCGCTCTACCGGCTGATGACGCACGCGGCCGTGCCGCTGTAGGCGCGGGCGCCGCGGCGGGCCGGCCTGGCCGTGCAGCCATCTTGGACTTGACGACGGCCTTGGCCGCCTTCTTGGCCGCGGCGATGCGCCGCACCGGCCGCTGCACCGTCAACGCCAGGTATTCCTGGAAGCTGTCGCGCACGCATTGCGCAAACACCTCGGGGTCGGGCATCAACTCGCGGCAGCTGGTCGGCGAGATGACCAGCCGGCCGTCGTAGCGGGTGACGGCAAACGCCAGGCCCAGCCCGTCGGTGATGGGCAGGATGGCCGAGAAGTAGCTCAGCCGCGCGCCGCACAGGAACATCGGCTGCGTGGGCGCCGGCAGGTGCGCCAGCGTGCAGTTGGCCGGCGGCGTGCTGCTGCCCAGGCGCGCACTGGCGCGGCCCACCAGGCGGCGGCTCCAGGCCAGCAGCGCGGCCGATGCCTGCTCGCTGGCCTCGGCCAGTGCCGGGCTGCCCAGCAGTCGGGCCACCTCGTCGGGCGCGTCCTGGGCCTGGGCGGCCAGCGTGGTCAGGCGCTGGCGGGCGTCGGCGATGTCGGTGCCCAGGCGCACATGGCGCCAGCGCAGCTGCTGCGGCGCCGGGCCGTCGGGCGCGGCCTCGGGCACGATGGCCGCCAGGCTGTGGGTGGGCGGCAGCTCGCCGTTGTCGTCGAGGTAGCGGCGCAATGCGCCGCCGATCACCGCGGCCACCGCGTCGTCCAGCGTGGCGCCGGGCACCAGGGCGCGGATGGCCTCGAACTCGGCCTCGGTGAAGCGGCGCGTCTCGAACACCCGGTGCGGCGAGACGATGGCGTTGAAGCGCGTGGCCGGCAAGTTCTGCGGGCGCAGCAGCATCTCGCTGGCCAGCGCCGCCGCGGCCGGCGCCACGCTGGTGGCCACCCGCAGCAGCGGGCGCGCCAGGCGCAGCGGCGCGGTGACGGAATTGACCAGCCCGCGCCGCACCAACTTCAGCCGTCCGGGCGCCGATTCGGCGAACCAGGGCGCCGGTGGCGTGGCTGCCAGCGGGGTGGCCTGGGTGTCGTAGAGCAGGCTGCTCAGCGCGCCCAGGCGGTGCAGGTCGACCGCGGCCAGATGGGTCTTGAACAGCAGCGCGAAGCTGCCGGGCGGCAGGTCGAGAAAACTGTCCAGGCCCTCGATGACATAGGCCTCCCACAGCGGGCGGTCCAGATCCAGCGCCCGCGCATGGATGCGCGAGACCTGGATGCAGAACTGCCGCCAGTCGCCCGGCTTGGGCAGGGCGATGTGGCGGACGTGGTATTCCAGGTCGAAGTTCGGGTCGTCCACCCAGTACGGGTGGTCCAGCCCCATCGGCACACGCTGCAGCCGCTGGCGGAACAGCGGCGCGGCCGACAGCCGGCCCTCGATGTGCGTCAGGATCTGCTTGAAGCGCACCACGCCGCCGGGCGCGGTGCGCTGGTCATGGATGTGCAGCAGGCTGACGTTGGCGTTCGCCTGCGTGGTGTCGGTGTACAGGAAGCCGGCGTCGTGGCCGCTGAGTTGTCGCATCGGCATCGGCGGGCCCGGCTGGCTGTTGAACGGTCAGGCGGCGGCGACGGTGGCTGCGGCGTCCTGGGCGGCCTGCACCACTGCGGCGGCCTTGGCGCGGGTGCGCTTGGCCGGCTTCGTGGCGGCGGCCACGGCCTGCTTCACTTGCGGCTTGGCAGCCACCTTCTTCGCCTGGGCCTTGACGGTCTTGACCGGCTTGGCGACGGCTTCGGTGGCGGCTTCGGTGGCGGCGTCCACCGCCTTGGTGGCCTGGGCCTTTGTGCGGCGCACGGCGGTCTTGACCTCGGCCTTCACGTCGGC
>JAGOBT010000307.1 GCA_017999135.1 Burkholderiaceae bacterium | reverse complement strand
TGGGCCAGAAGGTGCTGATCGAGAACCGCGCCGGCGCCGGCGGCACGCTGGCCATGCCGGTGCTGCAGCAGGCCGCCCCCGACGGCTACACCCTGGCCCAGCTGCCCCAGACCGTGCTGCGCGCCCCATGGACGCGCAAGGTGCTGTGGGACCCGATCCGCGACACCACGCCCATCCTGCAGCTGTCGGGCGTCACCTTCGGCATCGTGGTGCCGGCGGCCAGTCCGTTCAAGACGCTGGACGACCTGTTCGCCCATGCCAAGGCCCACCCGAATGCGCTGTCGATTGCCACCAACGGCGCCGGCACCACGCCGCATGTGGTGATCGACGAGCTGTTCGGCAAGCGCGGCCTCAGCTACATCCACGTGCCGTACAAGGGCACGTCGGAGCAGATGGTGGCCGTGGCTGCCGGCCAGGTGATGGTGGGCGTCAACAGCAACGGCTTTGCGCCGTTTGTCGACGCGGGCACGCTGCGGCTGCTGGTCACCTTCGGCGAGCAGCGCACCAGGCGCTGGCCCACCGTGCCCACGCTGAAGGAGCTGGGCCACCCCATCGTGGCCATGTCGCCCTACGGACTGGCCGGCCCGGCCGGCATGCCGGCCGACGTGGTGCAGGTGCTGCACCAGGCCTTCAAGGCGGCCATGCACGACCCGGCCTTCATCGCCGAGCTGGCCCGCTACGACCAGGAACTGGCCTATCTGCCGCCTGAGGAGTACGGCCGCGCGCTGCGCGCGGCGTATGAGCAGGAGCGGGTGGTGGTCGAGCGGCTGGGGCTGGCGCAGAAGGGGGAGTGAGGAACATCACCCGGGTCCAGGCGCAGCGCACGCAGGGCAAGCCACCCGCAGGCGGACGCCTCCCTGTATGCGCCAAACGAAAAATACCTGCCGATAAATCGATTGGACGGCGCCACCCGGGCTGCGCAACATGCAGACGCAGACAGGACCTGGAGGCTGCCCTTGGACATCGCCCGCTTTCCCCGCGTTCGGCTGGGGCACTTTCCGACCCCGCTGGAGCCGATGGAGAACCTGTCGCGCGCACTCGGCGGCCCGCGCCTGTGGATCAAGCGTGACGACTGCACCGGGCTGTCGACCGGGGGCAACAAGACCCGCAAGCTTGAATTCCTGATGGCCGATGCGCTGGCACGCCAGGCCGACGTCGTCATCACCCAGGGCGCCACCCAGTCCAACCATGCGCGGCAGACGGCGGCGGCGGCGGCCCGCCTGGGCATGCGGTGCCACATCCTGCTGGAAGACCGCACCGGCAGCACCGACCCCAACTACACCGGCAACGGCAATGTGCTGCTGGACCACCTGCATGGCGCCACGGTCGAGCACCGCGCCGGCGGCAGCGACATGCAGGCCGAGATGGACGCCGTGGCCGCCCGGCTGACCGACGCCGGCCAGCGCCCGTATGTCATCCCGGGCGGTGGCTCGACCCCGCTGGGTGCCATCGGCTACGCCAACGCCGCGCTGGAACTGGTCAGCCAGGCCACCGACCGTGGCCTGCGCATCGACCACCTGGTGACCGCCACCGGCAGCGCCGGCACGCAGGCGGGCCTGGTGGTCGGGCTGCAGGCGTTGAACAGCCCCATCCGCCTGCTCGGCATCGGCGTGCGCGCCCCGCGCGAGAAGCAGGAAACCATGGTCCACGACCTGGGCTGCCGCACCTGGGATCTGCTGGGCCTGCGCGGCACATTGCCGCGCGACGCGGTGGAGGCCAACTGCGACTACGTGGGCGGCGGCTACGGCGTGCCCACCCCCGGCATGGTGGAAGCGGTGACGCTGGCCGCACAGACCGAGGGCCTGCTGCTGGACCCGGTCTATTCCGGCAAGGGCCTGGCCGGTCTGATCGACCTGATCCGCCAAGGGCGCTTCAGCCAGGACGACAACATCGTCTTCCTGCACACCGGCGGGTCGGTGGCGCTGTTCGGCTACCCGTCCACGTTCAGGCCTGCCTCTTGCCAATCCCCCGTCAACCCTTTCATCCAGGAGCCCGCATGCGCCCGACCTTGAGCACCACCCTCGCCGCCTTCGGCGCCCTGCTGTTGTGTGCGCCACCGGTGCTGGCGCAGACCACGCTGCGGCTGTCCACCTACGTCAACGAGGTCGACCCGCGCTACAACGGCTTCAAGAAGTTCGCCGAACTGGCAAGCGCCAAGACCGCCGGCCGCGTCAAGGTCGAGATCTTCCCGTCGTCCACGCTGCACGGCTGGAGCGAAGGCATCGACGCCATGCTGGGGGGCGTGTCCGACATCAGCTGGGTGCCGGCCGACAAGCGGCTGCCCTGCTACCGGGCCACGTCGCTCTACCCCATGTCGGTCGACATGTCCAAGCAGATCGAGCTGGACGCCGACTACGCCGCCCTGATGAAGGACGAAGCCGCCAAGGCCGGCCTGGTGCCGCTGATCAATTCCAACTACTCCTACGACCAGGAGTGGTGGTTCAAGAAGCCCGGCACCGACCTGTCCAAGCTGGACGGCAAGCTGGTGCGGTCGATCGGCCCGCTGGTGTCGATGATGATCGAGACCTGGGGTGGCAAGCCGGTGTTCATCGCCCCGAAGGAGGTCTTCCAATCGGCCGAGCGCGGTGTGGTCGACGGCATCAACATGGGCGTGGCCACCTACAGTGCCTGGAAGCTCTGGGGCGTGATGCCGCACATGGTGAAGGCCAACCTGTTCTACGGCAACATCAACTACATGATCAGCAAGCGCAAGTTCGATGCGCTGAGCCCGGCCGACCAGGCCGCGCTGGCAGCGGCCGCGCGAGAATCCGAGGCCTGGCTGAAACCGGTGTACGAGAAGTCGGTGGACACCGACATCGCCAACGCCGTGAAGCAGGGCGGCACGGTCACCAACCTGCCGCCGGCCCAGCGCAAGGCCATGGTCGACTCCATCGCCGCCAAGTGGAAGCCCGAGGTCGACAAGGAATGCGGCGCCGACCTGGCCAACAAGGTGCGCGCGCTGTTCAGCAAGCACACGCTGTAGGCGCCCATGTTGGCTGCACTGCTGCGCCACACCGAGCGGCTGGCCGTCTGGCTGGCCGGTGCCGGCGCCGCCATCATCGTGGTGCAGATGCTGTGGATCTCCTATGGCGTGTTCATGCGCTATGTGGTGTCCAGGCCCGACGGCACCGTGACCGAGGCCACCGCGCTGCTGCTGTTTCCGGCGGCGTTCCTGGGGCTGGCCTTTGCGCTGAAGGAAGACGCCTACCCCAAGGTGACCTTCCTGCCCGACGCGCTGGGCCCGCGCGGGCGGCGGCGGCTGGAGATCCTGAACCTGCTGCTGATGCTGGCCGTGGGGGGCTTCTTCTCCATCGCCGCGGTCGACGCCACCATCGGTTCGTTTGCGTCGGGCGCCGCGTCTGAAATCCTGCTGTGGCCGCGCTACCTGTTCTGGGCCCCGGGCACGCTGGCGCTGCTGGTCTTCACGGCCTACGTCGCCCTGAAGCTGGCCGAAGGCTGACAGGCGCCGGCCCCCAGCCTGACCACCCACCTGCCCCGCGCAGCTGAACCCCGGAGCGTCCATGGAGTGGTACCACGTCGGTGTCGGCCTGCTGGCCTTGCTGGTCCTGTTCATCGGCCTGGGGCTGTCCATCCCGTTTGCGCTGGCGGCGGCGTCGCTGCCGTTCCTGTTCTACATCCAGGGCTGGTCGACGGCACTGGTCAGCAGCGAGCTCAAGCTGTGGGGGGTGTGGATCGACTACATCCTGCTGGCCGTGCCGCTGTTCGTGTTCCTGGGCGAATTGATCGGGCGCTCGACCATCGGCCCCAATCTGTTCCAGTTCATGCACCGCGGGGTGCGGGTGCGCGGCTCGGCCGCCTACGGCAGCATTGCGGCATGCGCCGGCTTCGGTGCGGTGTGCGGCTCGTCGATGGTGGGGTCGCTCACGATCGGCGGCGTGGCCCTGCCCGAGATGAAGAAGCTGGGCTACGACAACCGCCTGTCCAGCGGCGTGCTGGCCGCCGGCGGCACGCTCAGCGTGCTGATCCCGCCCAGCCTGATCCTGCTGTTCTACGGCATCGTCACCGACACCTCGATCGGTGAGCTGTTCATCGCCGGCATCGTGCCCGGCGTCGTGCTGGTGCTGCTGTTCTGCCTGGTGGTCTTCGTGTGGGGCCGGCTGAATCCGTCGCACATCCCGGATGCCGACCCGTCGCAACGCAGCAGCCTGCGCGAGATGCTGGGCTCGGTGGGCCCGATCTTCGTCATCGGCCTGGTGATCACGCTGTCCATCTACACCGGCATTGCCACGCCGACCGAGGCCGCCGCCATCGCCGCCCTGCTGACGGTGCTGCTGGCCTTTGCGGTGGGCGGCCTCACCGTCGCCGGCTTCCAGGACGCGCTGATGTCGACCATGCGCACCATGGGTTACCTCGGCCTGCTGCTGTCGGCCGGCGTGCTGTTCGGCTTCGTGATGACCTACTACCGCGTGCCGCAGCAGTTCACCGAGCTGTTCATGTCGTACCAGCTGGGCCCGTATGCGGTGCTGGCCATCGTCATCGTGTTCTACCTGGTGCTGGGCATGTTCCTGGAGCCGGTGTCGATGACCTTCATCACCCTGCCCACCATCTTTCCGCTGATGCAGGCAGCCGGCTTCGACATGATCTGGTTCGGCATCGTCTACACCATCACCATGGAAATCGCGGTGCTGACGCCGCCGGTGGGCCTGAATCTCTATGTCATCCAGGGCATCAGCCGTGGCAGCATCACCATCGGCGAGGTCATCCATGGCTGCCTGCCGTTCGTCGCCAGCATGCTGGTGCTGATCGCGCTGCTGATCGTGATGCCCGAAACCGCAACCTGGCTTCCAAAAGCCATGAAGTGACCACCCGGGTCGGGCCCGCGCTGCCGTGGTTGGCGCACGGTGCATCGG
>JAGOBT010000306.1 GCA_017999135.1 Burkholderiaceae bacterium | reverse complement strand
CCCGCCCTGGCCGCCAGCGTGGCGCCGCGGGGTGTGGCCAGCCCGGTCCAGGCCTTCCCGGCCGTCAGCAGGAAGCCGACGATCCCCGCCACGGCAAAGCCGTAGAGCATCTCGTGGGCATGCCACAGCAAGGGCGGCATCGTCGACGGCAGGCGCACCCAGCCCAGCAGGCCCGCAACCCAGTACGGCACCGCCCACAGCGCAAACGCAGCGGCGCCCAGGTAGAACGGCCGGAACCCCAGCCGGAACAGCGGCCAGCCCGGCAGCGGAAATTGCGCGCTGGCAGCCTGGCTGCCGCCGTCTGCAGGCTTGACTAAAAGATGCAACATGCATGCATGTTAATGATCTGGCGCCGTTAAAGCAATACACTGCATGCATCTTTCAAGGGACACCATGCGCCTGTCCGAATACACCGACTACACGCTGCGCGTGCTGATGTACTGCGCAGCGCACCGCGACCGCCTGGTCACGATCGGCGAGCTGGCCGAGCAGCACGGTTTGTCGAAGAACCACCTGATGAAGGTGGTCAACGACCTGGCGCGCCAGGGCCTGCTGGAAACCACCCGGGGCCGGGGTGGTGGCCTGCGGCTGCTGGCCGAGCCCGAGACCATCCGCATCGGCGATGTGGTGCGCGCCACCGAGACCGACTTTCGCCTGGTGGAGTGTTTCGACACCAGCACCAATGCCTGCACGCTGACACCCAGCTGCCGGCTCAAGCACCTGTTCGACGATGCGCTCCAGGCCTACTTCAAGGCGCTGGACAGCGCCACGCTGGCCGACATGACGCAGCCGCCGGTCCGGGCCGTGCCCACCCGCCGCATGCCGCCCGCCGTGGTGGTGGCCAAGGTGGCCTCACCGGCCCCGCGGCGCGCCCAGCGCCCGGGCCGCGGTACCTGACATCCCGACCTGGCCCTGCAACCTGCCCCCCCACGCACGCGAGCCCACCCACCATGGCCCTCACCCTGCCCGGCCACAGCGCCCCAGCCGTCGGCTTTGAAGTTCCCCTGGAGATGCTGGCCGCCTGCCACGGGCGTGTGCAGCACCAGTGCGACACCCTGCTGCGTCTGCTGGCCCACGTGCAGGCGCATGGCGCCGACCGCCCCGCGCAAGAGGCGGCAGGCGCCGTGCTGCGCTACTTCGACACCGCTGCGCGCCACCACCACGACGACGAAGAGCAGGACCTGTTCCCTGCCCTGCTGGAATCCATGGCGGGCTCCGACGCGGTCTGCCTGCGCGAACTGACCGCCGCGCTGTGCCATGACCACCGGCAGCTGGAACAGCGCTGGGCCGTGTTGCGACAGCGCCTGCTGCAGGTGGCGGCCGGCGGCGCCTGCACGCTGGCCGATGCCGACATTCCAGGCTTCGTGGCGCTGTACGCGCAGCACATCGCCCGCGAGGAAGCCGAACTGCTGCCCATGGCGGCCCGGCTGCTGAGTGATGCCGAACTGGACCGCATCGGCCTGGCGATGCGCACGCGGCGTGCGCCCCCGGCCCCTACCCCGAGCGCTCTGCCATGTACACCGCCGCCTGCACCCGCGAGCTGAGGTTCAGCTTGCGCAGGATGTGCTGCACATGGATCTTCACCGTGGCTTCGGCAATGTTCAGCTCGCGCGCCACTTCCTTGTTGCTGGCACCCTTGGCGATCAGGGCCAGGATCTCGCGCTCACGCGGCGACAGGCTGTGGATGGGGTCGGCATCCACCGCTGGCGGCGGGGGGGCGGCGGCGCCCTGCCCGGCCTGGAAGGCGCTGACCAGCTTGCTCGTCATCTCGGGGCTGACCACCGATTCACCGGCCATGGTGCGCTGGATGGCGGCGGCCAGCATCTCGCTGTCCATGGTCTTGAGCAGGTAGCCCCGGGCGCCGCCGCGCAGGGCGGCGGCCAGGTCGCGTTCATCTTCGCTGACGGTCAGCATCAGCACGCGGGCTTGCGGCGCCACGGCCTTGAACCCGGCCAGCGCGTCGACACCGTTCACGCCGGGCATGTGGTTGTCCAGCAGGATCACATCGGGTTGCGCCGCGGCGGCGCGCTGGTGCGCCTCGTTGGCATCACCGGCTTCGGCCACCACCTGGAAGCGGGCATCACCCGCCAGCAGCGCAATCAGGCCGCGGCGGAACAGCGTGTGGTCGTCGACCACCAGCACACGGATGGCGGGCGTGCTGCTCATGCGGCCAGCCCCACGCGGTCGGGCAGCTTCAGCACCACGCAGGTGCCCGATCCCGGCACCGACGCCACTTCCACCGTGGCGCCGATGTTCTGCGCCCGCTCACGCATGATGCGCAGGCCCACATGGGTCTCGTCAGGGCCGGCGCCGTCGGGGTCGAAGCCACGGCCGTCGTCACGCACTTCCACGCGCCATTGCGGCGTCTGCTGCACTTCCACCCACACGGCCCGCGCCTGCGCGTGCTTGCGCACGTTGGACAAGGCTTCCTGCACCACATGCAGCACTTGCACCTGCACGTCCGCCGGCAGCGGCATGCCGTCGCCGTCGATGTCCAGGTGGGTCGCCAGGCCGGTCTGGTGCTCGAACTTCTGCAGCGTGGTCTTCAAGGCCGGCGCGATGTCTTCGCTGTTGGTGCGGGTGCGGAAGTGCACCAGCAGTTCGCGCACGTCGCCCAGGCTCTCGTGCACGCCGGCGTCCAGCTCGCCCAGGGTCTTGTGGATGCGCGCTGTGTCGGCGCTCTTGATGTCGTTGCGCAGCAGGCCGAGCTGGATCTTCAGGAAGGCCAGGCTCTGGGCGATGGAATCGTGCAGTTCACGCGCGATGAAGCTGCGCTCTTCGGCCACGGCTGTCTCGCGCTGCAGGGCCGCGGCGCGCAGGCCCTCGATGGCACCGGCCAGGTGGCTGGCGATGGTCTCCAGCAGGGCGCGGTCGTCGTCCGACAGCATGCGCGGCGCGCGGTAGAACAGGTTGAGCTCGCCCACCATGCGCTCATGCAGCCGCACGGGCACGCTGATCACGGTCTGGAAGCCTTCCTTCGCGCAGCGCCCCAGGCGCGCCGCCGGCCCGTCCGGCAGGATGGGGATCACGCGCGTCGCTGCGCCGCCCTGGGGCTGGCCGCACAGGCAGTCGCCGGTGGGGATGCACAGTTCTTCATCGATCACCGCCTGCGGCAGGCAGTCAGACGCCAGCAGCAGGTACTTGCGGTTGGCTTCGTCCGACCAGCGCACGGCCGAGGCATCGGCCCGCGCCACCTGGCGCACCTGCCGGGCGATGCCCTGCGCCAGAGCGTCCAGCGTGTCGGCGCATGCCACGAAGGCGGCCGATTCGTACAGGGCCGCCAGGCGTGAACGCTCGGATTCCAGGCGCTCGGTCTTCTTCTGGACCTTGGCTTCGAGGTTCTGGTACAGCCCCTGCAGGGTGGCTGCCATGCGGTTGAAACCGGCCGCGAGGGCGCCGAATTCATCGTCGGCGCCCGGGTGAACGCGCGCGCCCAGGTCGCCTGCCTCCACCCGCGCCAGGCCGGCCTGCAGGCGGGCCAGCGGGTTGAAGATGAACAGGTAGGCCGAGTAGAGCAAGGCGATCGCGCTGCCAATGGTCAGGGCCACCATCACGAACTGCACCGCGTTGAGGATGGCCGTCAACCTGGACAGGTGCTGCTCGATGGCGGTGACGAAGGTGTCGATGCGGGCCACGAAGGCATCGGCCTGCTGCGCCGAGCGATCGGCACCCGGCGCCGGCAGGGCTGTCCAGGTGGACTTGAGCGTGGACCAGTCGCGCTGCACGGCGGCAAAGGCCTGCTGTGACAAGTCGTCATGCGGCACCAGCAGCGGGCGCGCCGGGTCGCCGGTGCGCAGCACGCCCACGCTGTCGTCGAACTGTGCCAGCAGCCGCGCCATCTGCTGCGTGTCTTCGCGGGCCAGCGTCTGCGCCATGCGCCAGGTCTGCATGCGCATGCGGCCGGCCTCGTTGACGGCGGCTGCGCCGCCTTCCAGCTGCCAGGTGACCCACAAGGTCAGGCCGATCGACGCCAACGCCATCAGCAGCAGGGCGCTGCCGATGGCGCCCAGCTTGGCGGACAGGCTCCAGGTGCGAGGCATGCGCGCACTGTACTGGAGACCTGTGCCGGACCCGGGGGCCACCACCGAGGCAGTGAACTCAAGCGCCACGCGCCATCCACCCCTGCAGCAAGCCGAGCGGCTGGTGCGCCAGCGCCACCGACACCATGAACAGGTAGACCCCCAGTGCCCCCAGGTAGCTGGCCAGGCGCACGGCCCCGGAGCGCGCCCGCTTGAGCGCCAGCGAGCCGAGCACGATGTACAGCACCAGCAGCACCAGCTTGGCCCCGAGCCAGGGGCTGGACACCGGGTTCAGCGACAGCCCGGCCCACAGCGTCACTCCGGCAGCCAGCAGCGCGGTGTCGATGCCGTAGCTGAGCATCCGCCACGGCCTGGCCATCGCCCAGCCTTGGCCGGCCAGCACCAGTGCGCCCCGCAGGGCGAACAGCAGCCCGCTGGCCATGACCAGCGCGATGTGCGCGGCCTTGAGCTGCGGATACCAGGCCGCAAAGTCAGCCATGGTGTTCGGCGAGCCGCTGCAAGCGGATAAGCTGCCGACCATGGACATCCAACACTTCAACGACCTGCTGGCCGCCGCGCGGCAGCAACCCGAGCCCCAGCGCCTGCTGCTGGTGTTTGCCGGCGCCAGCCTGCCGGCCGGTGCCACGGCCGAGCAACGGGCCCGCTTCGACGCGGGTGAATCGGGCGAGCTGGCGCCGCTGATGTGCGTCGACAAGGACCCCGGCGAACTGCAGGACTTCGCTGCCCTGCAGGCCGAAGCTGCCGCCATGGGCCCCGCCTGGGCCCTGGTGTTTGCCGCCGCCCTGCCGGGCCAGGGCCGGCAGGCGCCCGCGCCTGCACAGGTCGACGCCGCCCTTCAGCG
>JAGOBT010000305.1 GCA_017999135.1 Burkholderiaceae bacterium | reverse complement strand
GCTTAGCTGACGTGCCACTACAGCGTTCAGTCTCAACCCAAGATCTCCACCCTTCAAGTGCCTGTCAGGCATGAACTTCTTGCGCCTTGGGACGAGAAAATCGGGTCAGTCGGTGTCGAACTTGGGAGGCCAGGCGCGCGTTCTTCGCAGCAATGGCCACCACCGCCTTCCAGTAGCCGCGCCGCTGCTCGACGGCCACCGCCCAGCGGCTGATGCTGTCGGTCTTGCTCTTGGCCGCGTTGAGCACCGCCCGTGCGCCCATCACCAGCAAGCTGCGCAGGTACGGGTCACCGGCCTTGGTGATGCGCCCCAGCCGCGCCTTGCCGCCCGAGCTGTACTGCCCCGGCACCAGGCCGATCCAGGCCGCAAATTGACGCCCGCAGCTGAACTCGCTGGCATTGCCCACCATCGCCACCAGCGCCGTGGCCGTCGTCTCGCCAATGCCCATGAGCCGCATCAGTTGCTGCGCGGGCGTGCTCTGGCGCGCCATGGCGTGCACGTACTTGTCGTACTGGCCGATGCGCTCGTCCAGGTGCGCGACCTCGCTGAGCAGGTCGCCAATGACCAGGTTCGCGTAGCCGGGCAGGTCTTCCAGGTGCTCGCGCGCCTGCCGGCGCACCACCTCGGCCTTCAGCGGCAGCACGATCCCGAACTCGGCCAGCAGCCCGCGGATGCGGTTGATGCATGCCGTGCGCTCGGTGACAAAACCTTCCCGCGCTCGGTGCACCATCAGCTGCGCCTGCTGCTCCTCGGTCTTGATCGGAACAAACCGCATGTTCGGCCGCTGCAGCGCCTCGCAGATCGCTGCCGCATCAGCCGCGTCGTTCTTGCCCCGCTTGCCGCTCATGCGGTACGGCGTGACCAGCTTGGGCGCCATCAGCCGCACGGTGTGGCCGTGCGCCTGAAACTGCCGTGCCCAGTGGTGCGCACCCGAGCACGCCTCCATCCCGATCACCCCGGGCGGCAACCCAGCAATCAGCGCACCCAGCTTCGCGCGCGCCACCTTCGGCTGGCGCACTTGCACCACCCCTGCGCCATTGACACCGTGCACCGCAAAAACATTCTTCGCCAGATCAATCCCTGTGGCACTGATGCGTACGTCGCGGTAGGCGGCCAGCACTTGCGCATCCCGCTCGCCAGCCACGATCTCGCGGATGATCTTCTGACCCGTCACCCCGGCCACGTCGCTGATCACATTGGCCAGCTGGATGTTCACGCGCCGGCCTGCGCCTGAGTGACAACCGTCGCCAAGCCGCCCACTTCGACTGGAACTTCCACGCCAGGCAAATGGCCTGGTGGCGGCACTGACACCCTCAGCCGCGGCGACCGGCTGTCGTTCACCCGGGCGGATCAGATCCCGGCGTCGATCGGCGCGCCCGGCCGCCAGGCACATTCCTCGAACACCCGGTGCTGGCAGCGGGCGCACACCGCGCCGTCCAGCTGCGGCACGATGGCGGCGATGGCCCGGCGCTTGTCGGGGAACACATGATCGCTGCCCAGCCGCTGCAGAAAGCCGGTGCGCTGCCACAGCGCCAGCACCTGCGGCCGCGGCCGGTGGAAGTACAGCGCCCCGCCCAGTTCGCCACGGCGGATGCGTTCGGTCTCCCACAGGTCGGCCGCCGCCAGGTCGATGGTGTTCATGCTCTTGGCCATCACCAGCAGGTGGCGCTGGCCCTCCGGGCTGGCGGCGGCCCGCTCACGCAGGCCACGCAGCCGGTCGGCCACATGCGCCACCGCGCCGAACCAGACCGACCCTTCCATGCGCAGCAGCTTCAACTGCGGGCATTCGGCCAGCGCACCGGCCGGCGACGTGGCGGGCTCGCCCACGGTGCCCAGCACCACGAACGGCCGCCCGGCGCCCTGGCGGTCGAAGCCCATGGTGCGCAGGGCCGGCCGCGCACTGCGGTACAGATACACCACCAGCGACAGCATCACACCGGCCAGCACCGCCATTTCCAGCCGCACCGTCACCGTGGCCAGCGCGGTGGCCAGGGCGATGGCGAATTCGCTGGCGTCGTCGCGCCAGGCGCACCGCCAGGCCGGCCCGTCGAACAGCGACCAGGCCACCACCACCAGCAGCGCACTCACCCCCGCCAGCGGAATCCACGCCAGCACCGGCCCGGCCAGCGCCACCAGCAGCACCAGGAATGCGGCCGATGCCACGCCAGCCAGCGGCGTGCGGGCACCAGCTTCCAGGTTCGGCAGCGACCGGTTCAGCGACCCGCACACCACCAGGCCACCGCTACAGGCCGCCGCCAGATTGCCCAGGCCCTGGCCCAGGCATTCGCGGTTGGCGTCCAGCGTGTCGCCGGTGCGTGCCGCCAGGGTCTTGGCGATGGCCATCGACTGCCCCAGCGCCACGATGGCCAGCGCCAGCGCGGCCTGCAGCAGCGGTGAGCCCAGCGCCAGCAGGCGGCCGGCGTCCTCCCAGGGCCAGCGCCACTGCGGCAGGGCCGACGGCGGGCTGCCCACGCGCAGCGGCACCGGCCCGGGCAGCGGCTGCTGCGTCAGCCACCAGCCGATGCCGATGCCCAGCAGCAGCGCCACCAGCAGGTAGGGGCCGCGGCGCCACCAGCGGCGTCCGGCCAGGGCCGCCACCAGCGTCACACCGCCCACGGCCAGCGCCGCCGGTGCCACGCCCTGCTGCCAGGCCTGCAGCGGCGATGCACGGCCGGCCGCGCCCATCAGGCCGGCCAGCGCGTACCAGGCGATCAGCGCCGCCGCCCCGGTGGTGAAGCCCAGCATCACCGACGGCGAGATGAAGTTGGCCAGCGTCCCCAGCCGCGCCACCGCCAGGCCGGTCTGCAGCAAGCCCACCAGCAGGGTCAGCGCCAGGGCCAGCGGCAGCAGCAGGCTGGCATCACCGGCCGCCAGCGGCACCAGCATGGCCCCCAACGCCAGCGACGTGGCATTGGTCGGCCCCGACAGCACATGCCGGCTGGACCCGCCCAGCGCCGCCACCGCACAAGGCAGTGCCGCCGCAGCCAGGCCCATGGCCGGCGGCAGCCCCGCCAGCGCGGCAAAGGCGATGCCCTGCGGCAGCACCAGCAGTGCGCCCAGCAGACCGGCCTGGGCATCAGCGCGCCAGGTGTGGGGGCCCAGTTGCGCCGTCCAGGGCCACAGGCGGCGCAGCAACGGCAGGGCGGCAGGTGTGTCCATCGGCATCTGCCAAGCGTAGCAGTGCACCAACAGCGCCTGCGGCCGCGCCTTGGCGCCCACGCCGGCAAGCCACAATCCTTGCGTAGGGTGGCCGGCATCGTCGCGCGCCCCGTCGTCTGCCTCGTCGCCCGATCTCTGCTGCCATGCCCATTGCCACCGCCCTCGCCGGCCTGCCGCGCCGCCTTGCCACCTGGCGCACGCTGGCCCTGCTGCTGGCAGCGCTGGCACTGCTGCAGCCCCACACCGCGCCGGCCGCAACGCCCGCCGCCAGCATGCTGCGCGTGGCCAGCGCCTTCGACCCGCAGACCATGGACCCGCATGCCGTGGCCCTGCTGTACCACTCGCGCGTGGCCCTGCAGATCCACGACGCCCTGCTCAACCGCGACGCGGACTTCAAGCTCGAGCCCGCGCTGGCCACCCGCTGGCAGATGACCGGGCCGACCACCTGGCGCTTCACGCTGCGCGCCGGCGTCACCTTCCACGACGGCAGCCCGTTCACCGCCGACGACGCCATCTTCTCGATCGCGCGGGCGCAGGGGCCCACGTCTCAGCGTGCCTTCACGCTCAAGGGCATCCGGGCGATGAAGAAGGTCGACGCCCTCACCTTCGACATCCAGCTCGACGCGCCCGACGCCGTGCTGCCCGAGAAGCTGCTGATGGTGGCGATGATGAGCCAGGCCTGGTGCCAGAAGCACGGCGTGGAGAAGGCGCAGGACTTCAACGGCAAGCAGGAGACGCATGCCGTGCGCCACGCCAACGGCACCGGCCCGTTCCGGCTGGTGGCCTACCAGCCCGACGTGCAGGTGCAGCTGGCCCGGTTCGACGGCTGGTGGGGCCGCGCCGATGCGCGCAACGGCAACCTGGCCGGCGCCACCTTTCTCACCATCCGCAGCGACGCGACCCGCCTGGCCGCCCTCACCTCGGGCGAGGTCGATCTGGTGCTCGACCCGCCGTTCCAGGATGTGCAGCGCCTGCAGCGCGATGCCCGGCTGCGCATCGTCTCGGCCACCGACCTGGGCACGCAGTACCTGGGTTTCGACCAGGCGCGTGACGAGCTGGCCGGCAGCGACGTGAAGGGCCGCAACCCCTTCAAGGACCGGCGCGTGCGCCAGGCCGTGGCGCATGCCATCAATGTCGACCTGATCGTGCAGAAGGTGCTGCGCGGCCAGGGCACGCCCACCGGCAGCTTCGTCTCGCCGCTGGTCGACGGCCACCTGCCCGAACTGGACCGGCGCCTGCCCTTCGACCCCGACCGGGCCCGCCGGCTGCTCACCGAGGCCGGCTACCCCGGCGGCTTCAGCGTCACGCTCGATTGCGTGAACATCGCCTGGCGCGAAGGCGTGTGCCAGGCGGCCGCGGCCATGCTCACCCAGGTGGGCATCCGCACGCAGCTGCGCAGCTCGCCCACCAACCAGTTCTTCCCCAAGCTCAGCCAGGGCACGGCCAGCTTCATGGAATTCGGCTGGACACCGCAGACCGATGCCTGGAGCACGCTCAACGGCCTGTTCCGCACCTTCGACCCCGCCGGCGGTGGCACCTTCAATGCCGGGCGCTACAGCAACCCGCAGCTCGACGCGCTGATCGACGCCATCCGCACCGAACCCGACATCACCCGCCGCCGTGCCCGCGTGGGCGTGGCGCTGCGCCTGATCCACGACGACCTGCCGCTGCTGCCGCTGTACCGCCGCAAGCTGAACTGGGCCATGGCCAGCCGGGTGCAGGTGGTG
>JAGOBT010000304.1 GCA_017999135.1 Burkholderiaceae bacterium | reverse complement strand
AGCCTGGTGCCGCACCGGGGCATGTCGATCGAGGCGGCGATCCGCCATGCGCAGCCCGCACAGCCCGCCGCAGGCGGCCGCCACGGCGGCGCGCATCGGCACTGAGCCACAGGTCAGCCCGGCCTGACTGCGGATGGTGCAGGCGCCGACTGGCGCCTGCCACCTATAATTGACGGTTTTGCGCCAAGGGTTTTCCCATGCCGATCTACGCCTATCGCTGCTCTGCCTGCGGCCATGCGAAGGACGTGTTGCAGAAACTGTCCGACCCGGTGCTCAGCACCTGCCCGGCCTGTGGCGCCGACGCCTTTTCCAAGCAGGTGACGGCTGCCGGCTTCCAGCTGAAGGGCTCGGGCTGGTATGCCACCGATTTCAAGGGCGGCGGCGCAGCGCCTGCCGCCGGGGCAGCCGCAGCCACCGCCGACGCCAAGCCAGACACCAAGACCGACACCAAGCCGGAGGCCAGCGCTGCGGCGTCGCCCCCGGCGGCCTGCGGCGGCTCGTGTGCCTGCCACTGACGACAGTCCTGCATGACCCACCGCGTGAGAAGGTACATCGTCGCCGGCCTGCTGGTGTGGCTGCCCCTGGCCATCACCATCTGGGTGCTGCTGTGGCTGCTGGGCCTGATGGACGGCGTGTTCTCCTGGCTGCTGACCATCGGCCAGCATGTGCTGCCGATCGGGGCCGATGCCTCCATCGAGGCGTTGCGCCGCGTGCCCTTCCTGGGCGTGGTGGTGATGGCATTCCTGCTGCTGGCCACCGGGGTGTTCGTCACCAACATCTTCGGCCAGTGGTGGGTCAGGCAATGGGACCGGTTGCTGTCGCGCATTCCCATCGTCAAGAGCATCTACAACTCGGTCAAGCAGGTGTCGGACACGCTGTTCTCCAGCAGCGGCAATGCCTTCCGCGAGGCGGTGTTGGTGCAGTACCCGCACCAGGGCAGCTGGACGATTGCCTTCGTCACCGGCAAGCCCGGTGGCGAGGTGGCCGCCAAGCTCGACGGCGAGCATGTCAGCCTGTATGTGCCCACCACGCCCAACCCGACCAGCGGTTTCTTTCTGATGATGCCGCGCGCCAATGTGCGGCCGCTGCAGATGAGCGTGGACGAGGCCCTGAAGTACATCATCTCGATGGGCGTGGTGGCGCCGCCACCGCCCGCGCCGCCGCGGCCGCTGCCGGCGGCCGCCGCACCCCGAAATTGACGGGGCCGGGCGCACACGGCTTGCGCGTCTGGTCCTGAGGGCATTGCACTGCCCCGACACTGCCGACACCCCATCCCGACATTTCAGCCCGGCCGCGCCAGCCGCACTTGCAGGCGCCGCGTCCGTGCCCTCACCGGAGCACCACCATGAGAACCACCTACTGCGGCCTGGTCAGCGAAGCGCTGATGGGCCAGACCGTCACCCTGATGGGCTGGGCCCACCGCCGGCGCGACCACGGCGGCGTGATCTTCATCGACCTGCGCGACCGCGAAGGCCTGGTGCAGATCGTCTGCGACCCCGACCGCCCCGACATGTTCAAGGCCGCCGAAGGCGTGCGCAGCGAGTTCTGCCTGAAGGTGGTGGGCCTGGTGCGGGCCCGCCCGGCCGGCACCGAGAACGCCAACCTCGTCAGCGGCAAGATCGAGGTGCTGGCGCATGAGCTGGAAGTGCTGAACCCCAGCGTCACGCCGGCCTTCCAGATGGATGACGACAACCTGAGCGAGACGGTGCGCCTGACCCACCGCGTGCTCGACCTGCGCCGCCCGCAGATGCAGAAGAACCTGATGCTGCGCTACCGCGTGGCCATCGAGGTGCGCAAGTTCCTCGACGAGCAGGGCTTCATCGACATCGAGACGCCGATGCTCACCAAGAGCACGCCCGAGGGCGCGCGTGACTACCTGGTGCCCAGCCGCGTGCACGACGGCCAGTTCTTCGCGCTGCCGCAGAGCCCGCAGCTGTTCAAGCAGCTGCTGATGGTGGCCGGCTTCGACCGCTACTACCAGATCACCAAGTGCTTCCGCGACGAAGACCTGCGTGCCGACCGCCAGCCTGAATTCACCCAGATCGACATCGAGACCTCGTTCCTGAACGAGGCCGAGATCCGGGCGATCACCGAGGCCATGATCCGCACGGTGTTCCGCAAGACCATGGGCGTGGAACTGCCGGTGTATGCCGAGATGACCTATGCCGAAGCCATGCACAAGTACGGCTCGGACAAGCCCGACCTGCGCGTCAAGCTTGAATTCACCGAGCTGACCGAGGTGATGAAGACGGTCGACTTCAAGGTGTTCTCGGGCCCGGCCACCACGCCCGGTGGCCGCGTGGCGGCCCTGCGCATTCCCGGCGGTGCCGAGATGAGCCGCGGCGAGATCGACGCCTACACCGAGTTCGTCAAGATCTACGGCGCCAAGGGCCTGGCCTGGATCAAGGTGAACGACGCCGGCAAGGGCCGCGACGGTCTGCAGAGCCCGGTGGTGAAGAACCTGCATGACGCGGCGATTGCCGAGATCATCGCCCGCACCGGCTGCCGCAATGGCGACCTGATCTTCTTCGGTGCCGACAAGGCCAAGATCGTCAACGACGCGCTGGGCGCGCTGCGCGTCAAGATCGGCCACAGCGACTTCGGCCGCGAGCACGGGCTGTTCAACGACGTGTGGGCGCCGCTCTGGGTGGTCGACTTCCCGATGTTCGAGTACGACGACGACAGCAAACGCTGGAACGCGGTGCACCACCCGTTCACCGCGCCCAAGGACGGCCACGACGAGCTGATGAAGACCGACCCCGGCGCCTGCATCGCCAAGGCCTACGACATGGTGCTCAACGGCTGGGAAATCGGTGGCGGCTCGGTGCGGATCCACCGCGCCGATGTGCAGGCCCGCGTGTTCGAGGCGCTGAACATCACGCCGGAAGAACAGAAGGTGAAATTCGGCTTCCTGCTGGATGCGCTGCAGTACGGCGCCCCGCCGCACGGCGGCCTGGCCTTCGGCCTGGACCGCATTGCCACGCTGATGACCAAGGCCGAGTCGATCCGCGACGTGATCGCCTTCCCCAAGACCCAGCGCGCCCAGTGCCTGCTGACCGGCGCGCCGAGCAATGTGGATGAGAAGCAGCTGCGCGAGTTGCACATCCGCCTGAGGAACGCCGGCGCCACGGCTTGATGCGCCCACGGCGGGCGCCGAAGGTATAACATTGGTTATAACTTTCCGGAGCCCGCCATGCACGCCCTCAAGCTCACCCAGATCGGCAACTCGGTCGGTGTCATCCTGCCCAAGGAGGTGCTGGCCTTGCTCAAGCTGGAGAAGGGCGACACGCTGTATTTGACCGAGAGCCCGGACGGCATGCGCATCACCCCGCATGACCCGGTGTTCGAGAATCAGATGCAGACCGCCCGCGAGATCATGAAGGCCCGACGCGCGGTGCTGCGCGAGTTGGCCAAGTAAGGCCATGGTCGCCAACCAGGCCTGGGTCTGGATCGACCCGGCCGTGATCCTGGCCGTGCATGAAGAGCAGCTCGCCGAACACGGTGGTGCTGCCGGCGTGCGCGATACCGGCATGCTCGAGTCCGCGCTGGCCCGGCCGCGCAACCTGGCGCTCTACGGCCAGCCCGATGTTTGCGAGCTCGCGGCGTCCTACGCGTTTGGCCTGGCGCGGAACCATCCGTTTGTCGATGGCAACAAGCGGTCGGCCTTCGTGGCCTGTGAGTTGTTCCTGGCCTTGAACGGCTGGCGACTGATCGCCTCTGACGCCGACTGCGTGATGACGATGCTCGCCCTGGCTGCGGGCGAACTGGACGAAGCCGGCGTTGCCGATTGGCTGAGAAGCCGGGCCGAGCGCTCTTGAACCGTCCATGACCATCGCCCCAGACACCCCCCAGCCCGGCCCGGAAGCCGTGCCCACCCAGCCCACGCTGGACACCACCCGCATCGACGACACCCGCATCGCCGCGGTGCGGGCCCTGGTCTCGCCCGCCGTGATGCTGGAAGACCTGCCGGTGACGCCCGCCATCGAGCGCACGGTGGAGACCACCCGCCAGGCCATCGGCCGCGTGCTGCGCGGCGATGATGACCGCCTGGTGGCGGTGGTCGGCCCCTGCAGCATCCACGACCATGCCCAGGCCATGCACTACGCCCGGCTGCTGAAGCCGCTGGCCGACGCGCTGGCCGGCGAGCTGATCGTGGTGATGCGGGTCTACTTCGAAAAGCCCCGCACCACTGTGGGCTGGAAGGGCTACATCAACGACCCGCGGCTGGATGGCAGCTTCCGCATCAACGAAGGCCTGCGCCTGGCGCGTGAGCTGCTGCTGGAGATCAACGCGCTGGGCCTGCCGGCGGGCACCGAGTTCCTGGATCTGCTGAGCCCGCAGTACGTGAGCGACCTGATCGCCTGGGGCGCGATTGGTGCGCGCACGACGGAAAGCCAGAGCCACCGCCAGCTGGCCAGCGGCCTGAGCTGCCCGGTGGGCTTCAAGAACGGCACCGACGGTGGCGTGCAGATCGCCGCTGACGCGCTGGTGTCGGCCGCCGCGCCGCACAGCTTCATGGGCATGACCAAGATGGGTGTGGCCGCCATCTTCGAGACCCGCGGCAATGCCGACGGCCATGTGATCCTGCGCGGCGGCAAGGCGCCCAATTACGACGCGGCGCATGTCGATGCGGCCTGTGGCGTGCTGCGCAAGGCCGGCCTGCGTGAACAGGTGATGGTCGACTGCTCGCATGCCAACTCGTCCAAGCAGCACCAGCGTCAAATCGCCGTGGCCGCCGATGTGGCCACGCAGCTGGCCGCCGGTGAGCGTCGCATCATTGGCGTGATGGTCGAAAGCCACCTGCATGCCGGCCGGCAGGACCTGAAGCCGGGCGTGCCGCTGCAGGCCGGCGTGTCGATCACCGATGCCTGCATCGGCTGGGACGACAC
>JAGOBT010000303.1 GCA_017999135.1 Burkholderiaceae bacterium | reverse complement strand
GTGCGCAGCCAGGCGGCCACGCCGGCCAGCGTGACCTGCACCTGCCAGCTGCCGCCCTGCGTGGCCTGGCGCCACAACGCGGCCTGGATGCCGAAGGCCAGCAGATGGCCGGCGGTGTAGTCGAGGATCTGCACCGGCAGCGCCCGCGGCGTGGCGCTGCCGGCGGCCCGGGCCTCGGCCAGGTTCAGGCCGGTGGCCGTCTGCACCAGTGAGTCGAAGCCGCGCCGGCCGGCCCAGGGCCCGGCCTCGCCATAGGCCGACAGCGATGCCACCACGATGCCCGGATGCTGGCGCGCCAGCGCCGCCGGGCTGAACCCCCGTGCGGCCAGCGCGCCGGGCCGGTAGCCCTGCAGAAACACATGGGCGGTGGACGCCAGCGCCTGCAGCTGCGCGCAGCCGCTGGCGCTGCGCAGGTCGATCTGCGTGGACCGCTTGCCGCGGCTGGTGTCGGCGATGGCGCCGATGTTGGGCAGGTGCGGGCCGTTGACCAGGAGCACGTCGGCGCCATGGGCCGCCAGGGTGCGGCCAGCCACCGGGCCGGCCAGGATGCGGGTGAGGTCGAGCACCCGCAGGCCGCTGAGCGGCTGGGTTCCCGGCGAGGGCTGCGGTGCCACCGGCGGCCAATCGCGCGGTGGTGCGCGTCCTTCGTCCAATGGCGTGATCTGCACCGGCGGCTGGCCGGCCAGCGCCAGCGCCTGCGGATGCGCGTCCCAGTCGGCCAGGCTGCGGGCCGCGGCCACCACGCCGCCGGCATCGGCCACGGCCTGCTCGAACGCGGGTGCGGCCCAGGTTTGCAGCGCCTGCGTGACGGCGTCGCGCTCGACATCGGGCCCGGTGGGCAGGCCCAGCACCTGCAGGGCGATGTCACGGTGGTGCGCGAAGTTGGCATGCACCCGCACCCAGCCCGGCTGGCCCACGGCGGTGCCGCAGGGGTACAGGCCGGAGAGCTTGTCCCACAGGTCCAGGGCGTGTCCGTCCAGCGTGAAGGCGCCCTGGCACTCCAGCGTGGCATGGGCGCGGTCGACCCGCACCTGCTGGGCCTGGCCGGTGCGCAGGTGCCACAGCCAGGCCGCGGCCAGCGCCGCCGCGCCGATGCCGGCCTGCGCCGCAGTGGCCACGTCGAACGACGCCGGCAGCACCTGGCCGCGCCCCGGCAGCGCTGCCCACGCCAGCGCCTGGGCCGGCAGGCCGGCGCCATGCCACAGCGCCGCCAATGCGGTTTCGGCGGGTGCCTCGGGGGGCAGAGGAGCGTCGGCCATGGTTGCGCGTTGGTGGTGGTTGGAGCGGCCATTGTGCAAGGCCATCCAACCCAAAGAATGAACTAACGCCGTTGTTTCAAGACAATCCTGCCGCGTCGCTTGCGTCCTCGCGACAGAACGACAGAACGACAGAACGACAGACTGAGATAGCAGCCATGCTGGCGTTAGTTCATAATTTACCGATGGTGCGCCCACGAAACACCCTCGAACAAGCCTTCGACGGCTGGCTGGCCCACCAGCGCGTGGCTGGCCGGCTGCGGCGCGGCAGTTCAGAGGCGGTGTACCGCGCGATGTGGCAGGCGCTGGTGGCCTGGTGCGGCGCGCAGCGCCCGGCCCTGCGGCTGGCCGATCTGCACGGCACGCATCTGCAGCGTTACCTGGCCAGCCGCCACGGCCAGCAACTGGCCGATGGCGTGCTGACACCGCGCTACCAGCAGCGCCTGGCCAGCCTGGTGCACCGGGTGCAGGCGCACCAGGTCTGGCAGCGTCAGCAGGCCAGCGCCAATGCCACGCAGGCGCTGGCCCTGGCCGTGGCCACGCCGCAGCGGCACCGGCCGGCGCCACAGCTGGCCGGCCAGGCCGACAGCGCGACCGAACCGCCCCGGCACCTGCTGCCCGCGCAGACGCTGGCCCTGATCGACTGGCTGACCCGCCCGCTCCGCGATGCCGCCACGCCAGGCGACGCCGCCAGCACAGAGCGCTGGCAGACCTGGCGCGACCGCTGCGCCGCTGCCCTGCAACTGGGGGCTGGCCTGGGGCCGGGCGATGTGCGGGCGCTGCGGCTGGTCGACCTGCGACCGGCCACCCCGTCGCATGCCCCCGGCGGCCCGCCCGGGCGGCCACGCTGGCAGCTGCACGTGGCGGCCAACGGCAGCGCCCCGGCGCACACCGCTCCACTGGCCGACTGGGCCGGCCTGGTGCTGCAGGGCTGGCTGTCACGCCGGCAGGCCGACGCCCTGGGCGGCCCCTGGCTGCTGCCGTCCACCCGCAGTGGCAAGCCCTGGGGCAAGGTGGCCCAGTACGAGGCCGCACGCCGGGTGCTGGCCGATGCCGGGCTCGATGCCGACGGGGGTGGCTCGTTCCGCCTGCGCCACAGCTTTGCGCTGCGGCAGCTGCAGCACGGGCATGCCGGCGACACGGTGGCCACCTGGCTGGGCATCCACGACCCGCAGGTGATGCTGCGCTACCAGCAGGTGCTGGCCGGCGGGCCGTTGCCCGATGCCGACCCCAAGGACGCGCACAACCCCGGCATCACCCCGGCACCCTGGCCGGTGTAGCCGTCAGGCCGTGGCGGCGTCGGGGTACAGCCCGCGCACCCGCCCATGCAGCCGCGCCAGCCCCAGCAGCGCGTCGATGTTCGGCGTGGCCACGCCCACGCGCCGGGCGATCTCCTGCACCACCGTCACCAGCGCATCCAGCTCGATCGGCCGGCCGGCCTCCACGTCCTGCAGCATGCTGGTCTTGAAGGCGCCCAGCTTGCGGGTGATCTGGTGCCGGTCTTCGGGCGTCTGGTCGATGGCGCAGCCGATCATCGCGCCCACCGTGGCCGCCTCGGCCATGGCACGGGTGACGAAGGCGCGGGTCAGCGGGTCGTCCAGCACCTTGTCCACCGTGGCGCCGGTGATCGCCGTCAGCGGGTTCATCGTCATGTTGCCCCACAGCTTGAACCAGATGTCGCGGCGCACGTCGGCCGATGCCGTGGTGTCGAAACCGGCCTGCTGCAGCCGCGCGGCCAGCGCCTGCACCCGGCCGGACACACCGCCCAGCGGCTCGCCGACGATCAGGCCCTGGCCCATCTTGTGTTCCACCAGGCCCGGCTCCGGCGTGAAGGTGCTGGCATGCACCACGCAGCCGATCACCTGGCCCAGCGGCAGCGCCGCGGCGATGCGGCCGCCGGGGTCGATGCTGTCCAGCGGCGCCGTGCCCAGGGCCGGCGCGCCGGCCGCAAACCACCAGGGCACACCGTTCATCGCCGGCATCAGCAGGGTGTGCGGGCCGATCAGCGGGCCGATGCGCTCGGCCACTGCGCCCAGCGCCGGGCCCTTGACGGCGATCACCACCAGGTCCTGCACGCCCAGCGCGGCGGGGTCGTCGCTGGCCTGCACCGGTGCAGACAGCAACTGCCCGCCCTGGCGCAGCCGCAGGCCATGCTGCCGCAGCGCGGCCAGCGTGGCGCCCCGCGCCACGGCGCTGACCTGACAGCCGCCATCCAGCGCCAGCCGGGTGCCGATGAAGCCGCCGATGGCACCCACGCCGTAGATGCAGACCTTCATGGCCGCGCCCTACTTGGCGAACACCTGGCTCATGTCGGCGAACGACTTGAATTCCAGCGCATTGCCCGATGGATCGAGGAAGAACATGGTGGCCTGCTCGCCCACCTCGCCCTTGAAACGCACATGCGGCTCGATGATGAAGCGGGTGCCGGCCGCACGCAGCCTGGCGGCCAAGGCCTCCCACTCGGCCATCGGCAGGATGGTGCCGAAGTGCCGCACCGGCACCGCATCGCCATCCACCTGGCCGGTGGCCGCGGGCCGGCATTCGTCGGGCGACAGGTGCGCCACCACCTGGTGGCCGTAGAAGTCGAAATCGACCCAGGTGTCGGCACTGCGGCCCTCGGCACACCCCAGCAGGCCGCCGTAGAAGGCGCGTGCAGCGGCAATGCTGTGGACAGGAAAGGCCAGATGGAACAGAGGTGTGGACATGGCGCAGCGAGGCACAGTGGACGTGCCCGGATTCTGCATGCCGCCGCCCACCGCCCGGGCGCCCGCCCGCATGCGCACCTGCCAGTGCACCTGCCAGCACACCTGCCAGCACAATCGGCAGCCATGCGCAACCGCCTGCACCCTGCCCCACCGTGACCCGGCCCACCCCCGCCACCGCCCAGCGCGGCATCCAGAGCATCGAGGTGGGCGGCCAGCTGCTGCGCGCCCTGGCCCATGCCGGCCGGCCGCTGCCCCTGAAGGACCTGGCCGCCGCCGCCGGCATGGCCGCGGCCAAGGCCCACCCCTACCTGGTCAGCTTCGGCAAGATCGGCCTGGTCGAGCAGGACCGCGCCAGCGGCCGCTACGGCCTGGGCCCGCTGGCGCTGCAGCTGGGGCTGATGAGCCTGCAGCAGGCCGACCCGGTGCGCATCGCCACGCCACTGATCGAGGACCTGGCTGCCGCCAGCGGCCACACCGTGGCCATCGCCGTCTGGGGCACGCACGGCCCCACCATCGTGCGGCTGGCCGAATCACCGGCGGCGGTGCTCGTCAACATGCGCCACGGCACGGTGTTCTCGATCACCGGCACCGCGTCGGGCCAGCTGTTCGCCGCCTGGCTGGGCGAGGCCGCCCGGCCGCTGTACGAGGCCGAGCGCCGCGCCGCCGGCACCCGCAAGATGCCCACCTGGGTGCAGTTTGCCGCCGGCACGCTGGCCGAGGTGCGCGCCCAGGGCCTGGCCCGCGCCGATGGCGCGGTGGTGGCCGGCGTCAGCGCGCTGGCCGCACCGGTGCTGGACCACCGCGGCCAGATCGTGCTGGCGCTCACCGCCATCGGCCCGTCGGCCGCCCTCGACACCCGCTGGGACGGCCCGCTGGCTGCGCTGCTGCGCCAGGCGGCGCAGGCGGCGTCGGCGCGGCTGGGCTGGCAG
>JAGOBT010000302.1 GCA_017999135.1 Burkholderiaceae bacterium | reverse complement strand
CCGCACCGGCCAGGCATGGACGACGCCCTGCAACTGCTGACCGCGGACACGCTGCGTGCCGCGATGGGCCCGGCCGATGGCTGCGGCCACTGCGCCACGCTGCAGTGCGCAGGCTGGGAATCCGTGGCCGCGCCGCTGGGACCGCCGCTGCTGCAGGCGGTGGGCACGCTGCGCGACCCCGCCATCGACGAACCCACGTTCCACGAGCGCCATGCCCCGGGCACCAGCTTCTGGCACGCGCGGGCGCCGGTGGCGCTGGCACACTTTCCGTACAACCGCTGCACCGTCTGGCGCTGCCCGCAGTGCTGGCGCGGCTTCGTGCAGTACACCGAGGCAGGTGGCTACTACGTGGACCACCGCGTGCGCGCCATCGACCCGCTGTTGATCGAGGCTTGACCGCTTGCGTGCCCGCGTGAGCCTGGCCCCGGCCGGGCGTGTTCCCCGATGGTCCAGTGAACTGCTGGGCGGCGCCACCGGCGCCGTGGTGATGCTGGCAGTGGTGATCACGCTCGGCCTGCTGGCCTATGCGCCGCTGGGGCTGGCGCAGGCACCGCTGGGCGTGACGGCATCGCTGGCCACCGCCGGCGTGGGCGGCCTGGTGTTTGCGCTGGCCGGCGGCCGGGGCCTGCCGGTCAGCGGCCCCAGCTCGGCCACGGCGCTGATCTTTGCCGGCCTGCTGGCCCAGCTGACCCGCGACCCGCAATGGCAGGCCGACCCCGCCGGCACGCTGGCGCACGCGCTGGCGGCAGCCGGGCTGGCGGTGTCGCTGGCGGGCCTGCTGCAGGTGGCGCTGGGCCTGCTGCGCCTGGGGCGGCTGGCGCAGTACGTGCCGCAGCCGGTGCTGGCGGGCTTCATGAACGGGGTGTCGCTGCTGATCCTGCTGGCGCAGCTGCCGGTGCTCACCGGCATCGGCGGCGGGGGCTTCCAGCCTGCCACGCTGGCGCTGGGCCTGGGCACGGCCGGCGCCACCTGGGCCGTGGCCCGCCGCTGGCCGGACGCCCCGGCGCAGTTGATCGGTCTGGCCCTGGGGCTGGCGGCCTACCTGCTGCTGCGCACCGGGTGGCCCGGGCTGGTGCTGGGGCCGCAGGTCGGCCCGGTGCCCCAGGGCCTGCCGCTGCCGTCGGTGGCCTGGCAACTGCTGGCACCGGACACCGCCAGGTTCCTGTCGCGCCATCTGGTCGACGTGCTGACCACCGCCGCCGTGCTGGCGTTGATCGGCTCGCTGGAGTCGGTGCTCAGCGCGCTGGCGCTGGAGCGCCAGGTCGGCGCACGCGCCCGGCCCGATGCCATGCTGATGGCCCTGGGTCTCAGCAATCTGGTGGTGGGCCTGTTCAGCGGGCTGCCCAGCGTGCTGCTGCGTGCCCGTGCGCTGGCCACGCTGCAGGCCGGCGGCTGCGGCCGCCGCGCGGCGGTGGCCGGCTCGGTCATCTTCCTGCTGGTGGCCCTGGCGCTGGGGCCGCTGGTGGCCCACCTGCCGGTGGTGGTGCTGGCCGGCATCATGCTGACGGTGGCGGTGTCGCTGTCGGACCGCTGGACGCGCCAGCTGATCGACCAGTGGCGCAGCGGCGAGCGCAGCGCCGACCTGTGGCAGAGCCTGGCCATCGTGGCGGTGGTGTGCGCCGTCACCATGTGGCAGGGGTTTGCGCTGGGCGTGGCCTCGGGCTGCCTGGTGGCGCTGGCGGTGTTCGTGCGCAGCATGAACCGGTCGCTGGTGCATGCACGCTACACCGCGGCCGTCAACCCGTCGCGCCGCATGTGGCCGCCGGCGCAGGAAGCCCTGCTGCAGGCCAGCCGCCAGCGCGTGCTGGTGCTGGAGCTGGAGGGCGTGCTGTTCTTCGGCAGCGCCGAACGCCTGGCGCAGGAGGCAGCGGCGCTGCCGCCCGGGGTGCACACGCTGGTGCTCGACCTGCGCGGCATCAGCATGATCGACGCCACCGGCGGCATGGCGCTGCAGCGGCTGTCGCTGGCGCTGGCCGATGCGGGCGTGGCGCTGCTGCTGGCCGGCGTCACGGCCGACAACGCCCACGGCCGGCGTCTGCGTGCAGTGGGCTGCTTCCGCGACGATCCACGCGACGACTGGTTCCCCGATGTCGACCGCGCGGTGGAGGCGGCCGAGCGCCGCCTGCTGACCGCTGCCGGCCTGGCCGATGCCGATCAGCGTCTGCCGCTGGCGCAGAGCACGCTGTGCCTTGGCCTGGACGCGGCCGCCTGCGCGCTGCTGGCCGCACGCATGCCGCTGCGCACGCTGGCGCCGGGCGAGGTGCTGTTCCGCCAGGGCGATGCATCGGACGGGCTGTATGTGCTGACGCGCGGCGCCATCACCATCGTGGCCGGCGCCGGGCCGACAGGCGCGGCAGCCACGCACCAGCAACGCTTCGGCAGCCTGTCGGTGGGCATGATGCTGGGCGAGACGGCCATGCTGGACGGCGCCGGCCGCAGCGGCACCGCGGTGGCCGACTGCGTGGTGGAGGTGCACCAGCTCAGCCCGGCCACGCTGGACAGCCTGCTGGCCGAACACCCGGCGCTGGTGGCGCAGCTGCACCGCAACATCGCGCTGCACCTGTCGCAGCGGCTGCGCAAGTCGACCCAGCTGCGCGTGCGCGACGGCGCGGGCTGAGCGCCCAGGGCGGTCCACAACCGCGCACCGCTGTCACCTGCAATGCAGCGGCGGCCTCGGCCAGCCGCCTAGAGTGTCCGGATCCCCCATCCGCCCCGAGGACTGCCCGTGCTGCACCCGCTCCACCATGCCCGCACCACCCCCGACAAACCCGCCGTGGTGATGGCCGACACCGGCGTGGTGGTCACCTACCGCCAGCTGGAAGACGGCGCCAACCGGGTGGCGCAGCTGTTCCGCAGCCTGGGCCTGCAGTCGGGCGACCACATCGCGCTGATGCTGGAGAACCACCCGCGCTACTTCGAGATCTGCTGGGGCGCGCACCGCGCCGGGCTGATCTACACCGCGATGAGCACCCGGCTGACCGAGAGCGAAGTCAGCTACATCGTCAACGACTGCGGCGCCAAGGCGGTGGTGGCGTCAGTGGCCATGGCCAGGTCGGTGGCACCGCTGCCGGCCAGCTGCCCGGCGGTGCGCAGCTGGCTGATGCTGGACGGCACCATGGCCGGCTGGACGGACTACGAAGCCGCGGTCGCCGCGCAACCAGCCGAGCGCATCACCGACGAGCTGGCCGGCGGCGACATGCTGTACTCCAGCGGCACCACCGGCCGGCCCAAGGGCGTGTTCGTGCCGCCGCAGGCCACCGAGATCGACGCGCCCAGCCCGATGACCGACATCATGGTCAACATCTACGGCGTGTCGGCCGACACCATCTACCTGTCGCCCGCGCCGCTGTACCACGCCGCGCCGCTGCGCTACACCCTGGGCGTGCAGCGCCTGGGCGGCACGGTGGTGGTGATGGAGCACTTCGACCCCGAGCGCTACCTGCAGCTGGTGCAGCAGCACCAGATCACCCACACCCAGCTGGTGCCGACGATGTTCGTGCGCATGCTCAAGCTGCCCGAGGCGGTGCGCAGGCAGTACGACCTGCGCTCGCTGCGGGTGGCCATCCACGCCGCCGCGCCCTGCCCGGTGGAGGTGAAGAAGCAGATGATCGCCTGGTGGGGCCCGGTGATCTGGGAGTACTACGCCGGCACCGAGGGCAACGGCGTCACCATGGTCAACAGCGCCCAGTGGCTGACCCACCCGGGCACGGTGGGCAAGGCGGTGGTGGGCGAGCTGAAGATCTGCGACGACGAGACCGGCGCCGAGCTGCCGCCCGGCCAGAGCGGCACCATCTACTTCGCCAACGGCCGGCCGTTTGCGTACCACAACGATGCCGCCAAGACCGCCAGCAGCACCCACCCCAAGGGCTGGACCACGCTGGGCGACGTGGGCTATGTGGACGCCGAGGGCTACCTGTACCTGACCGACCGCAAGGCCTACATGATCATCAGCGGCGGGGTGAACATCTACCCGCAGGAAGCCGAGAACGTGCTGATCAACCACCCGCAGGTGGCCGACGTGGCGGTGCTGGGCGTGCCGAACGAGGAGTTCGGCGAGGAGGTGAAGGCGGTGGTGCAGCCGCGCGACATGCGCGACGCCGGGCCCGAACTGGAGGCCGCGCTGATCGCCTACTGCCGCGAGCACCTGTCACCGATCAAGTGCCCGCGGTCGGTCGACTTCGAGGCCGAGCTGCCGCGCCACCCCACCGGCAAGCTCTACAAGCGGCTGCTGAAGGACCGCTACTGGGCGGGGCACGCGTCCAAGATCATCTGACGGCGGCCCCGGGCTGCAGGTGCACCACCACGCCAGTCCGGTGACAGGCCGACAGGCAGACGTCGAGACGGGTGCCATGGACGACCTTGACGCCCTGCTGGCCACGGCACGCCGCCACACCACCCGTTGCGGCGCGGGCGATCTGGTCTGGCACCACTGGGCCCCCGCCAGCGGCAGTGGCGGCCGGACCCCGGTGGTGCTGCTGCACGGCGGCTCGGGCAGCTGGACGCACTGGCTGCGCAACATCACGCCGCTGGTGGCGGCCGGCCACGCCGTGTGGGTGCCCGACATGCCGGGCTTCGGCGCATCGGCCGCGCCACCCGACGGCCAGGACGCCGACGTGCTGCCCGGCTGGCTGGAGCCCGGCCTGCGTCAGCTGATCGGCGTGGCACCGGTGGCGCTGGTGGGCTTCTCGTTCGGTGCGCTGGTGGCCGGGCTGTGGGCCCGGGCGCAACCGGCGCGGGTGGCCCGCCTGGTGCTGGTGGGCAGCCCGGGGCTCAGCGCCGAGCGCCTGCCGGCGCTGGACCTGCGCCGCTGGGACAGTCTGCCGCCCGGGCCCGACCGGCTGGCCGCGCACCGCCACAACCTGCTGCAGCTGATGCTGGCGCACGCTGCCTCGGCCACCCCGCTGGCGGTGGCC
>JAGOBT010000301.1 GCA_017999135.1 Burkholderiaceae bacterium | reverse complement strand
CCCGGCGGCAGCCGCCGGTGTGCCCGACAGCGCATCTGCCGCCGGCCTGGTCGCCGGTCTGGTGATGGCCGCCGCAGGCCTGCTGGCGGTGCTGGACTACCAGCGCGCCGTCGTCATCTACGCGCCCACCGACGGCAGCGGTTCGCTGGCCACGCGCATCGCCCGCGGCCAGATGAGCCCGCTGTTCGCCCACCATGCCGACTACGCCGCCGCCACCAACGCCGTGCCGCCCGCCAGCCGCGCGCTGGGCCTGGTGCGGGCCCCGCATGCGCTGCTGGACACGCGGCTGATGATGGCCTGGGCGCGCGGCCTGGCCGAGGCCGGCCATGTCGACGAGGCGCGCTGGGTGGCGCAGCGGCTGCGCGACTTCCGCAACCCGGACGCGGCGGAGTTCTTTGCGCCGTGCTCCAGCGGCCCGCAGGCCGGTCAGCCGTTCCAGTGCCAGGCGCCGCTGCAAGCCCACAGCTGGCGCACCCTGGCGGCGTTGCCGCCACTGCTGCCCCGCCAGCCGGCGGGCGCCGCTGGTCAGCCGGCCGCGCCCGCCACCCAGTGACCCGACTTGCCGCCCTGCTTTTCCAGCAGGCGGACATCGGTGATGGTCATGCCGCGATCGACGGCCTTGCACATGTCGTAGACCGTCAGCAGGCCCACCTGCACGGCGGTGAGGGCTTCCATCTCCACGCCGGTCTTGCCCACGGTCTCGGCCTGCACCTGGATGTGCACCGTGCTGGCGGCGGTGTCGATGCTGAAATCGACCACCACGCGGGTCAGCGGCAGCGGGTGGCACAGCGGGATCAGCTCGGCCGTGCGCTTGGCCGCCTGGATGGCGGCGATGCGGGCAATGCCGATCACGTCACCCTTCTTCGCGGTGCCGCCGGCCACCAGCGCCAGCGTGGCCGGCTGCATGCGGATGCTGCCGGTGGCGCGGGCGATGCGGTGCGTCTCGGCCTTGGCCGCCACGTCCACCATGTGGGCCTGGCCCTGGTTGTCGAAGTGGGTCAGTGCGGACGGGCTGGGCAGGGTCATGGCAGGCGCAACATGCGGGAAACGGGGCGGTGGGATGATAGGTGACAGCTTCCGGACCCTTGCTTGAACCACCGCCGCACGCCCACCACCACTGTCCCGCACCGGGCCGTGCGCCACCAGCGCCTGGCCAGCGCCGCGTTGGCGCTGGTGCTGGGCATCGGCGCCGTGCCCAGCGCCGCAGCCCAGGCGCCGGTGCGATTGCCAGCGCTGGGCGAATCGGCCTCCGATGCGTTCAACCTCTCGCAGGAAAAGCGCATCGGCGAGCAGATCATGCGCGAGATCCGCCGCGACCCGGCCTACCTGGACGACCCGCAGCTGCTGGACTACCTGCACAGCCTGTGGGCGCCGCTGGTGCGCACCGCGCGCCAGCATGGCGACATCGATGCCGACACCGAGCGCCTGTTTCCGTATGAAAGCTTCCTGGTGCGCGACCGCTCGGTCAATGCCTTCGCCCTGCCAGGCGGCTACGTGGGCGTGCACCTGGGCCTGATCGCCATCACCGCCACGCCCGACGAGCTGGCGTCGGTGCTGGCGCACGAGCTGGCCCACATCACAAGGCGCCACATCGCCCGCAGCGTGGACGCATCGGCGCGCAGCAGCACACTGAGCATGGCGGCCATGCTGCTGGGCCTGCTGGTGGCCGGCCGGGCCGGCAGCCCCGACATGGCGCAGGCCGCCATCATGGGCGGCCAGGCGGCCATGGCCCAGGCACAGCTGAACTTCTCGCGCGACATGGAGCGCGAGGCCGACCGCAACGGCCTGTCCACCCTGGCCGGCGCCGGGTTTGCGCCGGCCGGCATGTCGGCCATGTTCGACAAGCTCGACACCGCCAGCCGGCTCAACGACAACGGCGCCTTCCCCTATCTGCGCAGCCACCCGTTGACGGTCGACCGCATCGGCGAGGCCCGGCAGCTGGTGCAGGCCTCGGCGCAGCCCGCCAGCCCGGCGCCGCCACCGCTGCTGCACAGCCTGATGCGGGCACGCGCCCGCGTGCTGATGGACCCCAGCGTGCAGGCGCTGCGCAGGCTGCAGGGCTTCGACGCGCGCGCCACCATGGACCAGCTGCCGCTGCCCGACCGCCTGGGCGGCCTGTATGCCGCGGCGCTGGCCTCGTCCGGGCTGCGTGACTTCGACCGGGCCGACCGCGCGGTGGACGCGGCGGTGGGTCTGCTGGCCGCCGCCGCGCCCGGCGCCGACCCGGCCGCCCACGCCGCAGCCGACAGCGCGCTGGCGCGGCTGGGCGTGCAGCTGGCGCTGGCGCGTGGCGACACCGCCCGTGCCGGTGCGCTGCTGGTGGCCGGCAAGCTGGTGGATGGCAGGCGCAGCGGCCTGCTGCTGCAGGCCGACTGGGCGCTTGCCGACGGCAGCGAGGCCGCACTGCGGCGCAGCGTGGAGGCCCTGCACACCTGGGTGACGGGCCAGCGCGACGACGCGTCGGCCTGGCAGGCGCTGGCGCAGGCCGCCGGCCGGCTGGGGCAACCGCTGCGTGCCGTGCGCGCCGAAGCCGAAGCCCAGGCTGCGCTGGGCAACCTGCCCGGTGCCATCGACCGCCTGCGCGCCGGCCAGCAACTGGCGCGCCGCGGCGGGCCAGGCACCGATTTCATCGAGGCGTCGGTGATCGACGCGCGCCTGCGCGACCTGCAGGCCCAGCGCCGCCAGCTGCTGGCCGACGAACGCCGCGCCGGCGAACGGCCGCGCGGCGATTCGCCCGACTAGCCGGCCCGGGCCAGCCTAACGCGAAGGCGGCGCGGCAAACCCCAAGCCCTCAGACCGGGCCGCGGCTGAACAGCCGCTCCATCGCCACGTCGATGACCATGCCGCACAGGCTGTAGATGACCGAGCCGATCAGCGCCGCACCGAAGCCGCTGACATTGAAGCCGCTGAGCACGCCCGCTGCCGACCAGAACATCAGCGCGTTGATGACGAACAGGAACAGCCCCAGCGTGACCAGCGTGACCGGCAGCGTCAGCAGCACCAGCAGCGGGCGCACCAGGGTGTTGAGCAACCCCAGCACCAGCGCAGCCACCATCGCCGCGCCGTAGCTGGCGACGGTGACCCCGGGGTAGAGATGGGCCACCAGCAACAGGGCGGCGGCCAGCAGCAGCCAGCGGATGATGAGTTTCATGGGCCGCAGCATACCGCCGCGCCACCGGTGCCCAGCCTGGCCGAGGGGCTGCATGCGGCCCCCTTGGGGCATGCCGGACACGGCCTGTTGGACCCTGGTGATGCCTGGGGGCGACAAAACCGCGCCAGAGGGCTGCCACAGGGCGGTTTCACCTATGAAAACAGCTTCTCAGCACCCATGGCTGGCAGTACCATTGCGCCCGCTGAAGGCCACAGAGAGCAACGCGGGTTCAAGCAGCCAGCGGCCCGGGCACTCCGGCGCATCAACCACTCACGTGATGGAGAGACTGAACATGGCAACTGCGAAGAAGGCCGCCCCGGCCAAGAAGGCGGCCCCCGCCAAGAAGGCCCCCGCGGCAAAGAAGGCGGCGGCCAAGGCGGCACCGGCGAAGAAGGCGGCCGCTCCTGCGGCCAAGAAGGCAGCCCCCGCCAAGAAGGCCGCCGCGCCGGCGAAGAAGGTGGTCGCCAAGAAGCGCACGCCCAATGCCGCCTTCATGAAGGCCATGACCCCCAGCGCCGCACTGGCCGCCATCATCGGCGACAAGGCCGTGCCGCGCACCGAGGTGACCCGCAAGGTCTGGGAATACATCAAGAAGAACGGCCTGCAGGACAAGGCCAAGAAGACCATGATCAACGCCGACGCCAAGCTGAAGGAAATCTTCAAGCAGGCCCAGGTGTCGATGTTCGAGATGACCAAGCTGATCAACGGCCATCTGAAGTGACGCACGCCGGGCCCGCGCGGCCCGGTCAGTGATGCAGCGAAGCCGGCCCCAGGGCCGGCTTTGTCGTTCTGGCCGCCGCCGCGCGCGCTGGCCCGGCACAGCAAGCTGGCCTGGAAATGCCCCCCTTGATTCGTCCATGCCCCACATCGGGTGTCGGAGAATATGGACACGCTGCCGGGTGCTCTGCGCCCGCGCGCCCACTGCCGCCTGCCACCTGCCGTCCTTGATCGCCATTTCGAGAGCCTGATGGAGTACCACGACACCGTGGAGCGCAGCACCGAGTTGCTGCGCAAGGCGCTGCCGCTGATGTCGCGGCAGGCTGCCGCACTGCACCCGGTGAGCTATGCCGTGTGGTACGCCTATGTGGCCGATGTCAATTCACCGCTGCATCTGGCGGTCGACGCCCATCTGGCAGCCCATGGCGTGCTCGACGAGGCCGCCACCGAGGGGCTGTTCCGCCGCCACCTGGCCGACCCGGACACCCGCACCGCGCTGCAGGTGTCCGACGGCATGACCCGGCTGCTCGATGGCATGCAGGCCTCGGCCGCTGCGGCAGGTGACCAGACCGCCCGCTACGGCGACACCCTGCAGCGCCTGAGCGAGGCGCTGGGCCCCGACGAGCCGACCACCAGCGTGGCGCCGCTGGGTGAGGTGCTGGCGCACACCATGCAGATGCAGGCCGCGTTGAGCCAGCTGCAGAAAGAGCTGGCCGACAGCCAGCGCGAGATCGACGGCCTGCGCGACGAGGTGCGCCGCGCGCGCCACGACAGCCTGGTCGACCCGCTGACCACGCTGGCCAACCGCCGCGCCTTCGACCGCCGCCTGGCCAGCTGCCTGGCGGCCGATGCCGCGGTGCTGGGCCGCCCGCCGGTTGGCGCGCCGGTGAGCCTGCTGATGATCGACATCGACCACTTCAAGCGGGTCAACGACAGCTACGGCCATGCGTTCGGCGACCAGGTGCTGCGTGCCGTGGCCCAGGTGCTGAAGGCGATGACGCCCGACGGCGGCCTGGCCGCGCGCATGGGTGGCGAAGAATTTGCGCTGCTGCTGCCCGGCGTGGCGCTGGCGCCG
>JAGOBT010000010.1 GCA_017999135.1 Burkholderiaceae bacterium | reverse complement strand
GCTGGGCAGGGTGACGGCCGCGTGCTGTTCGGGGTTAAGGCCCTTCAGCAGCGAGCCGGTGCCGACCAGGCCTGGGGCCTCAGAATACTATGCATGCATCCATTGATTATAGGAGCCGGCCTGCTGGCTGCGCTGGCCTGCAGCACGGCGGCCAGGTCGGCCTGTCCGGGGCCGGGCGCGCCGCTGGCGGAAACCTTCATCGCTGCCGATTGCCCCGGCTGCTGGGCCGGTACCCAAGCGCCCGCCCAGCCCGGCTGGCGGCTCGACTGGATCACCCCGACCGGCGCCGACGCGCCGCTGGCCGCCGCTGCACTGGACGATGCACGCGACCGCCTGCAGCGCACCGGCGCGGCCGCGCCCACGTCCACGGCGCCGCAGCAGCTGCGGCGTGCCGGCGTGCCGGCGCGGCCCGGCTTGTCGTTGCGGGTGGGCGCCGGGCCGGCATGGCGCGGCTACTTCGGCGTGCAGCTCAGCCTGCTGCCACCCATGCGCCCGGCCTGGCCCGCAGGCACCACGGCCTGGATGGCGCTGGTGGAACAGCTGCCGGCCGGCAGCGAGGGCAATGCACAAGCGCGCGCCCTGGTGCGCAGCGTGGCCGGCCCGTTGCCACTGGACGGCGCCAACCCGGGCCAGCGCCTGACGCACCTGCGTGCACTGCGTTGGCCCGAGACCGCCCAACCCGAGCGGCTGCAAGCCCGCGCCTGGCTGGAGGCGCCCGACGGCCGCATCATCGCGATGGCGGCCGATGGCTGCCGCTGAGCCGCCAGGCCCTGCGTAGAATCGGCCACCGGGCCCACATTCTGGCGTCCGGTGCATTGCTTGCACCGCCCCCTGCCGGGCGGCATCGCAAGCCGGCCGGTCCCCCCAGGTCAAGCGCTCGCAGCCTTTGCCGTGGCACTGCACAACGCCCCGGCTCAACCGCGACGAGAACCCCTGCCATGGACATCTTCGACTACGACAACATCCTGCTGCTGCCGCGCCAGTGCCGGGTGGACAGCCGCGCCGAGTGCGACACCTCGGTGCAGTTCGGCCCGCGTCGCTTCAAGCTGCCGGTGGTGCCGGCCAACATGAAGACGGTGGTCGACGAAGCCATCACCGAGCAGCTGGCCGCCAGCGGCCACTTCTACGTGATGCACCGCTTCGACCTCGACAGCGTGGCCTATGCCCGCCGCATGCGCGACAAGGGCCTGTTCGTGTCGATCAGCGCCGGCGTGAAGCCGGCCGACGCCGCAGTGATCGACCAGCTGGCGGCCACCGGCATCGGCGCCGACTACGTCACCATCGACATCGCCCACGGCCATGCCGAGAGCGTGCGCCGCATGATCGGCCACATCAAGCAGCGGCTGCCCGACGCCTTCGTCATCGCCGGCAACGTGGGCACGCCCGAGGGCGTGATCGACCTGGAGAACTGGGGCGCCGACGCCACCAAGGTCGGCATCGGCCCGGGCAAGGTGTGCATCACCCGGCTGAAGACCGGCTTCGGCACCGGCGGCTGGCAGCTCAGCGCGCTGAAGTGGTGCGCCCGCGTGGCCAGCAAGCCCATCGTGGCCGACGGCGGCATCCGCCACCACGGTGACATCGCCAAGAGCGTGCGCTTCGGCGCGGCGATGGTGATGGTGGGCTCGCTGTTCGCTGGCCATGAAGAATCACCCGGCGCCACGGTGGAAGTGGATGGCAAGCTGTACAAGGAGTACTACGGCTCGGCCAGCGACTTCAACAAGGGCGAATACAAGCACGTCGAGGGCAAGCGCATCCTCGAGCCGGTCAAGGGCAAGCTGGCCGACACCCTGCGCGAGATGCATGAAGACCTGCAGAGCAGCATCAGCTACGCCGGCGGCCGCGTCTTGACCGATCTCAAGAAGGTGAACTACGTGATCCTGGGCGGCGAGAACGCCGGCGAGCACCTGTTCATGTAGCCCGCCCCGCGGGCCAGGGGCAGCCCAGCCTGGGATTACCCTGGGTTCGGGGGTTTTCCGGCCAGTGTGGCCTCAGGCTTGCGTACAGTCGCACCTTCCGTTGCAGGTTCGCCATGGGCCTGCGCAGATTTGCGTGGATGCCGGCCCGCCCGGGCGCGCCGTCCACCCGCCACACCGTCGTGCAGGAGTCTCCGTGCAACCGTTCCTGAAACTGTCGCGTGCCATCGATGCGATGAACACGCTGATCGGCAAGCTCACCATGTGGCTGGTGCTGGCCGCCGTGCTGATCAGCGCCACCAACGCCATCGTGCGCAAGGCCTTCAACATCGGCTCGAACGCGTTCCTGGAAATCCAGTGGTACCTGTTCGCCGCCGTGTTCATGCTCGGCGTGGGCTACGTGATGCTGAAGAACGCCCATGTGCGCATCGACTTCATCAGCAACAAGCTGAGCAAGCGCACCAACGCCTGGATCGACGCCATCGGCATCATCATCTTCACCATCCCGCTGTCGGTCATCATGATCGACCTGGGCTGGCCGCTGTTCATGCGCGCCTGGGAGAGCGGCGAGATGAGCCAGAACGCCGGCGGCCTGATCCGCTGGCCGGTGATGCTGCTGGTGCCGCTGGGCTTCGCCATCCTGCTGCTGCAGGCGGTGAGTGAACTGATCAAGCGCTTCGCCTTCCTGGGCGGCCATCTGGCCGAGCCCTTCACCGAGTTCGACGACAAGCTCGAGGAAGAAAAATTCGCCCAGGCCCTGGCCGAAGAAGCCGCTCAACGTGAAGCCAAGCTGGCCGCCGCCAAGTTGAACTGACATGACCGAATTCATCACCCAGAACTTCGTGCCGCTGCTGTTCGGCGGCCTGTTCGTGTTCCTGCTCACCGGCATCCCGGTGGCCTTCGGCCTGGCAGCCACCGGCCTGCTGTTCGGCTTCATCGGCATGGAGGTGGGGCTGTTCCCCACCAGCCTGTTCCAGGCGCTGCCGCAGCGGGTGTTCGGCATCATGCAGAACGACACCCTGCTGGCGATCCCGTTCTTCACCTTCATGGGCATCATCCTCGAGCGGTCGGGCATGGCCGAAGACCTGCTCGAGACGGTGGGCCAGGTGTTCGGCCCGCTGCGCGGCGGTCTGGCGGTAGCTGTCATCCTGGTGGGCGCGCTGCTGGCCGCCACCACCGGCGTCGTGGCCGCGGCGGTGATCAGCATGGGCCTGATCTCGCTGCCCATCATGCTGCGCTACGGCTACAACCGCACCATCGCCACCGGCACCATCACCGCCAGCGGCACGCTGGCGCAGGCCATCCCGCCCAGCCTGGTGCTGATCGTGCTGGCCGACCAGATGGGCCGCAGCGTGGGCGACATGTACGCCGGCGCCATGGTGCCGGGCCTGCTGCTGGTGGCGCTGTACATCGCCTTCGTCGCGGTGGTGGCCTTCGTCAAGCCCAAGTGGGTGCCTGCCCTGCCGCAGGAGGCTCGCATCTACCGCGAAGCCAACGGCGCCTCGGGCCATGTGTCGCTGCTGGTGCTGCTGGCCGTGTGCGGCGGCGCCGCGTACGCCTGGTCGCAGGTGCATGACAGCCTGTTCAAGGCCTGGCTGGGCCGCACCAACCCGTCGCCGGGTGATGAAGTGCTGATCATGTCGCTGACCGTGGCATCGTTCCTGGCGCTGGGGCTGGCCATCGTCAACAGCGTGACGCGCATGGGCCTGCTGTCGAAGCTGGCCGAGCGCTTCACCTATGTGCTGATCCCGCCGCTGGTGCTGATCTTCCTGGTGCTGGGCACCATCTTCCTGGGCGTGGCCACACCCACCGAAGGCGGCGCCATGGGCGCGCTGGGCGCGCTGCTGATGGCGATGGGCCGCCGCAAGCTCAGCGGCGCGCTGATGCACCAGGCGCTGGACAGCACCGCCAAGCTGGCCACCTTCGTGCTGTTCATCCTGATCGGCAGCACGGTGTTCAGCTTCACCTTCAACGCGGCCGACGGCCACATCTGGGTGGAGCACCTGTTCGACAAGCTGCCCGGCGGCGCGCTGGGCTTCCTGATCGTGGTGAACGTCCTGGTGTTCATCCTGGGCTGCTTCATCGACTTCTTCGAGATCGCCTTCATCGTGATTCCGATCCTGATGCCGGTGGCCGAGAAGATCCTGCCGGGCATGTTCCCGCCCGGCACGCCGGTCGACGCGATCATGGTCTGGTTCGGTGTGGTGCTGGCGATGAACCTGCAGACGTCCTTCCTGACGCCGCCGTTCGGCTTTGCGCTGTTCTACCTGCGCAGCGTGGCGGCCAAGGCCGACTACAAGGACCGCATCACCGGCGAGAACATCCCCGCCGTGACCACGGCCCAGATCTACAAGGGCTCGATCGCCTTCATCTGCCTGCAGGTGATCATGGTGGCGGCAGTCATCGCCTTTCCGGGCATGGTGACAGACGGCATCGGCAACGCGGTGCAGATCGACGCCGACAAGGCGCTGGAGAGCATGGGCATGCCCGCGCGGGAGGCGCCGGCGCCGATGCCTGGCATGGATGCCGGCGCCAGCGCCCCGGGCGCCGCCGCACCGTCGGCGACCGAGAACAACGAAGACCCGATGAAGGCGCTGCTGGAATCGGTGAACAAGGACGCGACCAAGAAGTAGCCCGGCTCGGCCAGCCGCCCGCAACCAGGCACCGACCATGGCGCGGCTGCACTCTCATCGTGATCGCCCGGTGCACCTGGGGCCGTTGCCTGCCGAGCGGCTGCCACGGCAGGCTGGCGCCCCGGAGTGGCCGGCACGCCAGCCCGGCGACAGCACCGCGGCCACCACCCAGGCCGTGGCCGCGGTGGTGCCCGACTACCTGGCGCTGTGCGCAGGCCACCTGGCGGGCGCCGTGGCCGCCGCCCAGGCGCCAGTGCCCGACGATCTGCAGGCCCGCGCCGACAACCTGAAGGCCACGGCCATCTTCCTGGACGCCACGCTGGCCGGCGTGTGCGCGCTGCGGTCCGGCGACCTGGCCGACGGCGCTTGCGCCGGCCACACCCACGCGCTGGTCTTCCTGGTGGAGTTCAGCCGCGAGGCCCATGCCGACGAGCCCGGCGCGGCCTGGACAGCCGGCAGCAACGCCGCCCGCACCGACCTGCGCTGTGCCGAAGTGGCGGCGGTGGTGGCCGGCTACATCCGCACCCTGGGCTGGGCTGCGCAGGGCCATGTGCAGGGTCATGTGCAGGGCCATGACCTGGACCCACCCCAGGTCGACCTGTGCCTGCTGGCGCAGCGCGCCGGCGTTGCCGTGGCAGTGAACGGTGTGCTGGCCATGCCCTTCACCGGCAACGGCTTCCGCGTGGGCGTGGTGACCACCTCCTATGCCATGGCCACCGACCTGCCCATCGCCCCAGGCACACCGCTGTGCTGGCCCGACAGTGATGCCTACATGGGCGTGGGCGGCACCCGCCCCGGCTTCGACGCCGCCGAGCAGGCGCACCGCCCGCTGCACCAGGGCCGCCACCCGATGGAGCGCATTCCGCGGGTGGACGAACCCACCACCCTGGTGCTGCGCGACGAGATCCAGCGTGTGCCCAAGCGTGCCGACCTGTTCACCCGCGCACTGGCCGGCGACCTGGGCGACAAGCCCCGGCAGGAGCGCAGCCGCTTCGCCGTTAAGCATCCGCTGGCCTGGGCGATGACGCCGCTGATCCGCGGCCTGGTGCCGCTGCAAGGCACCCGCGAGCCCCTGCCGCCCACCCACATCGGCCCACCGCTGCAGGATGCGGCGCACAACACGCTGGCAGTGAAGGCGCTGGCGCACTTCCTGGGCGCCGAGCTGGTCGGCATCTGCGCGGCCGAGCCCTGGATGTACTACTCGCACGACGAGACCGAGGGCCGGCCGATCGACGCCTACCACCCGTTCGCCATCGTGCTGCTGATCGACCAGGGCTTCGAGACCATGGAAGGCGCCTCGGGAGATGACTGGATCTCTGGCGCGCAGTCAATGCGCGCCTACCTGCGTGGCGCACTGCTGGCCGGCGTGCTGGCCGCCCATCTGCGGCGGCTGGGCCATTCGTCGCGGGTGCACTCGAACGCGCATTCCGAGCTGCTGCACATTCCGGCGGTGCTGATGGCCGGCCTGGGCGAGTTGTCACGCATCGGCGAACTGATCCTCAACCCGTTCATCGGCCCGCGCTCGAAGTCGGTGGTCATCACCACCAGCCTGCCACTGGTGCCGGACAAGCCGATCGACTTCGGCCTGCAGGCGGTGTGCAACCTGTGCCGCAAGTGCGCACGCGAATGCCCGTGCAACGCCATCCCCTTCGGTCCGAAGGTGATGTTCAACGGCTACGAACTCTGGAAGCCCGATGTCGAGAAGTGCGGCAAGTACCGCCTGACCAACATGAAGGGTTCGGCCTGCGGCCGCTGCATGAAGACCTGCCCCTACAACCGCGAGGACCTGGTCGAAGCCGACCGGCTGCTGTGGCTGTCGATCGAGGTGCCAGCCAGCCGCCGCCAGCTGATCGACCATGACGACGCCAGCGGCGGCGGCGTGCGCAACCCGGTCAAGCGCTGGTGGTTCGACCTGGAAATCATCGACGGCGTGGTGCAGGTGCCAGCGGCCGGCACCCATGCGCGTGACCTGTCACCCGGCCGCGATGCCAAGCTGGCCGCGGCGCAGAAGCTGGCGTTCTTTCCGCCGGCACTGCAGCCGGCCGGTGGCACCACGCTGGCCACCACCGTACCGCTGGACCGCGCTGCCGGCCTGGCCGCCGCCGCTGCGGCCGAGACACCGGCAGCCGCCCGCCGGCGCCGCCGCGGCAAGCCGCCTGGCCCATGAAAAAGCCCCGCAATGCGGGGCCCGGGCAAAACAGGCCCTGCGATGCAGGGCCTGGTGGCAACAGCCGGCGGCCACCAGGCCGCCACGGCCTCACAGCTTCTGGCGCTGCATGAAGTCGTCGAAGGTGGCCTCGGTGAAGCGGAACCACAGGTTCTGCTCGGCGCGGAACTTCGAATAGTCGTCGTAGACCTTCTTCCAGTTCGGGTTCTTGGCAGCGATCTCGCTGTACAGCGCCATCGATTCCTTGAAGGCCGCGTCCATCAGGTCCTTCGGGAACGGGAACAGCTTGGCACCGCCAGCCACCAGGGTCTTCAGCGCGGCGGCGTTCTTGCCGTCGTACTTGGCCTGCATGTCGGTGTGGGCGTAGGCCGCGGCGCACTCGATCACGGCCTTGTACTCGGCGCTGAGGCCATCGTAGGCCTTGGTGTTGACGTACAGGTCCAGCTGCGGGCCGCCTTCCCACCAGCCCGGGTAGGCGTAGTTCTGGGCCACCTTGTAGAAGCCCAGCTTCTGGTCGTCGTACGGGCCCACCCACTCGGCCGCGTCGATCGTGCCCTTTTCCAGCGCCTGGTAGATCTCGCCGCCGGGGATGTTCTGCGGCACGCCGCCGATGCGCTCGACCACCTTGCCGGCGAAGCCGCCCACGCGGAACTTCAGGCCCTTCATGTCGGCCAGCGAGCCGATGGGCTTGCGGAACCAGCCGCCCATCTGCGCCCCGGTGTTGCCCATCGGGAAGTTGATGATGTTGTACTGGCGATAGAAATCGCGCATCAGCTTCAGGCCGTTGCCTTCATAGGCCCAGGCCGTCATCTGCCGGCTGTTCAGACCGAAGGGGATGGCGCAGCCCAGCGCGAAGGTCTCGTCCTTGCCGAAGAAGTAGTACGGCGCGGTGTTGGCCATTTCCACGGTGCCGGCCTGGATGGCGTCGACCACGCCGAAGGCGGGCACCAGTTCACCCGGCGCATGGGTGGTGATGACGAACTTGCCACCGGTCAGCTCCTTCACCTTGGCGGCGAAGATGTCGTTGACCCCGAACAGCGTGTCGAGCGCTTTCGGAAAGCTCGAGGTGAGGCGCCAACGCAGGTTGGCTTGCGCGTGCACGATGGCAGGCGCAGTGCCCGCGGCCAACACACCGGCCAAGCCGGCACCGCGGACAAACAATCGACGTTCCATGCAGATCTCCTAGGCAAGTTTGCAATCAAACCGGCCGGATTCTAAAAGGCCAACCGCCCCGGCATGGGCGGTGAAACCCGGACAACCCTGCAATGGGTGGCCACGCGCCGGCGATGCGTGGTCAGCTGCCCGCCACTTTCATGCGCGCCAGCAGCACCGACCCCACGGTGCGGCCGCCCGACACATAGCTGTCGGCACCCACCGCCACGATGTGGCGCAGCATGTCCTTCAGGTTGCCGGCGATGGTCACCTCATGCACCGGGTGCACGATGCGGCCGCCCTCCACCCAGTAGCCGGCCGCGCCACGCGAATAGTCGCCGGTGACGCCATTGACGCCCTGGCCCATCAGCTCGGTGACGAACAGCCCGCGGTGCAGCTTGCGCAGCATCTCGTCCAGATGGTCGCCCGGGCGGGTCAGTCGGCTGCGCAGCACCAGGTTCTGCGATCCGCCGGCATGGCCCGTGGTCTTCAGCCCCAGCTTGCGGGCCGAGTAGCTGGACAGGAAATAGCCCTGCACCACGCCGGCCTCGACCACCCGGCGCTTGCGCGTGCGCACGCCCTCGTCGTCGAACGCGGCGCTGGCCTTGCCGCCGGGCACCAGCGGGTCTTCGTCCACGTCCAGGTGCTCGGCCATCACGGCCGTGCCCACGCTGTCCATCAGAAAGCTGGCGCGGCGGTAGAGCGACCCGCCGCTGAGTGCACCCACCATGCTGCCCAGCAGGCCGGCGGCCAGCGTGTTCTCGAACAGCACCGGCACTTCGCAGGTGGGCACCTTGCGGCCCTTCAGCCGCGACAGGGCCCGCTCGGCGGCATAGCGGCCCACGGCCTCCGGCGACGCCAGGTCCATCGCATTGCGCTGGCTGCTGTACCAGGCGTCACGCTGCATGGCCGCGCCCTTGCCCGCGATCGGCGCCACCGACAGCGAATGGCGCGAGCTGGCATAACCGCCGCGGAAACCCCGGCTGTTGCCCGCCCAGAAGTGCGATTGCTGCGCCGACACGCCCGCGCCTTCGCTGTTGCTGATCTTGGGGCTGGTGGCAAAGGCCGCGTCTTCGCAGCGGCGGGCCAGCGCGGCGGCGCCGTCGGCATCCACCCCCCAGGGGTGGAACAGGTCGAGGTCGATGCCGGCGACATCGGGCGTGGCCAGGTCTTCGGCATCGGGCAGGCCGGCGGCCGGATCTTCCGCGGTGAAGCGGGCGATGTCGTAGGCGGCGCGCACCGTCTGCTGCAGCGCGGCGGCTGAGAAATCACTGGTGCTGGCATTGCCGCGGCGCTGGCCCAGGTAGACCGTCACGCCCAGGCTCTTGTCACGGTTGCGCTCGACGTTCTCGATGGCGCCCAGCCGCACCGACACCGACAGGCCGGCACCTTCGCTGACCTCGGCTGCTGCATCGCTGGCACCCAGGCTCTTCGCGATGGCCAGCGTGTCGTCGATGATCTGCTGGAACTGGCCGCGGTTGAAGGCGAACCCCTGGGAGGTGGTGGAACCGGACATGGAAGGCAAGGCCTGGGAGCGAGGTGGGCGACAATCATAGCCACCGCCCCCTGCACGCCTTCTCAACGCCCGACCCAGCCCCACAGGCCCATGCGCCAACGCCCCGAAACCGAACCCGCAGACGCCTACGTCTTCGAGAAGCCCAGCAAGACCAAGCTGAAGCAGCAGGCCCACGATCTGCAGGCCCTGGGTGCCGAACTGGTGGCCCTGCCCCGCAGCCGGCTCAAGGACGTGCCCATGCCCGACGGCCTGCGCGACGCCATCGACCAGTACCGCAAGACCAAGAGCTTCGAGGGCCAGCGGCGCCAGCTGCAGTTCATCGGCAAGCAGATGCGCTTTGCCGATGCCGCGCCGTTGCAGGCGGCGGTCGACGCCTTCAAGCTCGGCTCGGCCAAGGACACCCTGGCCCTGCACGAGGCCGAGCGCTGGCGCGATGAGCTGGTGGCCAACGACGACGCCCTGACGCGCTGGGCGGCCGAATTCCCCGGCAGCGACCTGCAGCGCCTGCGCAGCCTGGTGCGCGCCGCCCGCAAGGACGCCGCCGCCGCGCCTGAGCAGCGCAACGGCCGCGGCTACCGCGAGCTGTTCCAGTTCGTCAAGCCGTGGCTGGCCGATGCGGCCGGCCAGCCGGCCCATGCCGACGACACCGACGACGACACCGACGACGACGATGACTGACGCCCCCCACAACACCACCGACACCGCCCACGACCCGGTCACCATCGGCCTGGTGTCGGTCAGCGACCGCGCCTCGGCCGGCATCTATGAGGACAAGGGCATCCCGGCGCTGCAGGACTGGCTGGGCCGCGCGCTGCGCAACCCGATCACCTGGGTGACGCGGCTGATTCCCGACGAGCAGGACGGCATCAGCGCCACGCTGCGCGACCTGGTCGACGTGCAAGGCTGCCACCTGGTGCTGACCACCGGCGGCACCGGCCCGGCGCTGCGCGACGTGACGCCCGAGGCCACGCTGGCGGTGGCCGACAAGGAGATGCCCGGCTTCGGCGAGCAGATGCGCCAGATCAGCCTGCGCTTCGTGCCCACGGCCATCCTCAGCCGCCAGGTGGCAGTCATCCGCAAGCAGGCGCTGGTCATCAACCTGCCGGGCCAGCCCAAGAGCATTGCCGAGACGCTGCAGGGCCTGCCCGAGGCCACGCCGCCGGTGCACGGCATCTTTGCGGCGGTGCCCTATTGCATCGACCTGATCGGCGGGCCGTATCTGGACACCGACGACACGGTGTGCAAAGCGTTCAGGCCCAAGAGCGCGGTCCGGCCGCCCCGCGGCTGAATCGCCCGGGCCGCTGCGGCTACTTCACCAGCCGGCTCAGCCGGGCGGCGTCGAAGACTTCGCTGGTCTGGGCGTCCTGCGGCACGCAGTCGGTGCCGGGCAGTTCACGCGCGCCGGACGAGAGCTTCTCGATCGCCTGCCACAGCAGCGTGATCTGGTGCTCCTGGCTGCTGGCGTTGTCGATCAGGCCCTTCATGGCCTGCGACACCGGGTCGTCGCCGCTGGTCACGCCGTAGGCCGAGAAGCCCATCTTGGCGGCGGCCTGTTCACGCTGGGCCTCGGCGTCAGCCTGGATGATGCGTGCCGGGTTGCCGACCGCCGTGGCGCCCGGGGGCACCGGCTTCATCACCACCGCGCTGGACCCCACGCGGGCGCCGTCGCCCACGGTGAAGCCACCCAGCACCTGCGCATTGGCGCCGACGATCACGCCCTTGCCCAAGGTGGGGTGGCGCTTGGTGCCGCGGCCCAGGCTGGTGCCGCCCAGCGTCACACCCTGGTAGATGGTGCAGTCGTCGCCGATCTCGGCCGTCTCGCCCACCACCACGCCCATGCCGTGGTCGATGAACACCCGCCGACCCACCGTGGCGCCGGGGTGGATCTCGATGCCGGTGAGAAAGCGGCCGATGTGCGACAGGAAGCGCCCCAGCCACTTGAAGCCGTGCGTCCAGGCCAGGTGGGCCCAGCGGTGCCAGATCACCGCATGCAGGCCCGGGTAACAGGTCAGCACCTCCCAGGCCGAGCGCGCGGCGGGGTCGCGCTCGCGAATGCAGGCGATGTCTTCACGGAGGCGGCTGAACATGGCAGTGCTCGCAACAAACGGCTGGCCAGTGTAGTGCGGGCCTGCGCAGCGTGCAGGGGCGCGCCGGCAGGCCACGACGCCTACACTGCCTGCGTGTCAGCCCCTCTGCGCCCGCCTGCCCGCCGCTGCCCGCCCGCCCGGGCCGGGCGGGTGGCCGGGCTGCGCACCACCCTGGCGCTGGCCCTGGGCACCGCCAGCCTGGCCCTGCCAGCGGCCGAGCCGCCGGCGGCCGTTGCAGCACCAGCCGCGCCGGCGGCATCAGCGGCCGGGGCGGTGTCGGGCACCGGCCAGCGCATCTACGCCGAGATGCAGCCCCGCCTGCTGCAGGTGCGCACCCTGCTGAAGACGCAGGACAGCCAGTCGTCGGTGGGCTCGGCCTTCCTGGTCACGGCCGAGGGGCACCTGATCACCAATTACCACGTGGTCAGCAGCTACGCGCTGGCACCGCAGCGCCACCGGCTGGTCTACGCCACGGTCGACGGCCAGCAGGGTGCGCTGCAGTTGCTGGCCTTCGACGTGCTGCATGACCTGGCGCTGCTGAAGCCGGCCGATCCGGCGCCGCTGCGCGGACGCGGCGCCGTGCCGTTCCGCGCATCGGACGGGCCGGGCAGCGAGCCCGAGCGCGGCGCGCGCATCTACTCGCTGGGCAACCCGCTGGACGTGGGCTTCGCCGTCACCGAAGGCGCCTACAACGGCCTGGCCGAGCGCCACTACCTGCCCACGCTGTTCTTCGGCGGGTCGCTCAGCGGCGGCATGAGCGGCGGCCCGGCGCTGGACGCGCAGGGCCGGCTGGTGGGCGTGAACGTGGCGGCCCGGCGAGACGGTGAACAGGTCAGCTTCCTGGTGCCGGCGGCGCTGGCCCAGGCGCTGCTGGCGCGCGGGCGCAACGCCACGCCCATCACCCAGCCGGTGCATGCCGAGATCGAGCGCCAGCTGCTGGCGCACCAGGCCGGCCTGGTCGATGCCTTCATCCAGCAGCCCTGGCGCGCCGCCAGCCACCCGCGCTACCGCATCCCGGTGCCGATGGAGGCCTTCTCGCGCTGCTGGGGCAGCGGCACCAACACGGCCACCCGCGGCCTGGTGTTCGAGCGCAGCGACTGCACGATGGACAGCGCCGTGTTCGTCGACGAGCGCCTGCGCACCGGCACCATCAGCGTGCGCCATGAAACCTACGACGGCAGCAACCTGGGCGCACTGCGCTTCCAGCAGCGCTACAACGACAGCTTCCACAACGAGGTGGTGGGCCGGCGCGACGCCCACCGCGTGGCCGCCCAGTGCACCGAGCGCACCGTGGCGGCCGGCGGCGGGCTGCCGCTGCGCGCGGTGGTGTGCCTGCAGGCCTACAAGAAGCTGCCGCAGCTGTTCGACCTGAGCGTGCTCACCGCGTCGCTGGACAGCAGCCACGCTGGCGTGCAGGGCCGGCTGGACGCCCAGGCCCTGAGCTTCGACAACGCGCAGCGCCTGGCGCGCCACTACCTGGAGGGCTTCGGTTGGACGACCACGCCGCCATCCCCGCAGACCCGCCCGAAGACCGCCCCGGCCGCCGCCCCGAAGCCCGCCTCGCGCTGATCGAGCTGCTCGACCGCGACGGCCGCGCGCGCCGCACGCTGGACGTGCACGCCTGGCCGGTGACACTGGGCCGCGCGCTCGACAACACCTGGGTGCTGGACGACCCGCATGTGGCGCCCCACCACGCCACGCTGACCCTGGGTGCCGACGGCCTGCCGCAGGTGCAGGTGGGCGACAGCCGCAACGGCCTGCAGATCGGCCGGCGCCGCCTGCGTGCCGGTGAACAGATGCCGCTGCCGGCCGCCGGCGGGGTGCTGGCCATCGGCGGGCAGCGCCTGCGGCTGCGGCTGGCCGGCGCGCCGGTGGCGCCTGAATGGCCGCTGGCCCAGCCCAGCGTGGCCGGCGCGGCGCTGTGGGTCCTGCTGGCTGCCTGGGTGGCGGCGCAGGTGCTGCACCGCTGGGTGCAGCTGGACCCCGGCGCCGACCTGGTCGAATGGCTGCCCTGGCTGCTGGGCCTGCCCACTGGGCTGGCCGTGTGGTGCGGCCTGTGGGCGCTGGGCTCCAAGCTGTTCCGCCACGGCTTCGAGTTCAGCAGCCATGCTGCGATCGCCCTGGCCTGGCTGCTGGTCTACGAGGTGGTGGACCTGCTGGTGCCCACCACGGCTGCCGCCTTCGGCTGGCCCTGGCTGTGGCAGGTCTACAACCAATGGGGGCTGCCGCTCCTGGGCATGCTGGTGGTGCGCAGCCACCTGCGCCAGTTGCTGCCGCAGCGCGCATGGGCCATCAACGCCGCGCTGGCCACGGTGCTGCTGGCCGGCGTGGTGGTGACCGGGGTGATCAACCAGCGCCAACTGGGTCGGGTGTTCAGTGCCCCCTACATGCCGACGCTGCCGATGCCGGCCTTGCGCTGGGGCGTCACCACGCCGCTGCCGGCGGTGGGCGATGCCATGGTGCCGCTGCGCGACGCGCTGCAGCAGCAGGCCCGCGCAGCGGCAGCAGAAGACGCCGACAGCGGCGACACCGGGCCATGAGCGGCGGCACGACCCAGGCGGGGCCGGTGTCGCTGGCCTCGCTGCCCGTCGGCTACCGGGCGCTGGTGGTGGGCGCGCGCGGCGGCATCGGCGCGGCCTTCGTGCAGGCGCTGCAGGCCGATCCGCGCTGCGCTGCGGTGGTGGGGCTGCACCGCGGGTCCAGCCCGGCGCTGGACCTGGCCGACGAGGCCAGCGTGGCCGCCGCCGCCGCGGCCCTGGCGCCGGCCGGGCGCTTCCACCTGCTGGTCAACGCCGCCGGCCTGCTGCACGGCCCGGGCTTCCAGCCCGAGAAGAAGCTGGGTGACCTGCACCAGGCCCAGCTGCTGGCCACCTTCACCGCCAATGCCATCGGCCCGGCCCTGCTGCTGCGCCACTTCAGCCCGCTGCTGGACCGGCAGCGCGCGCTGCTGGCGATGCTGTCGGCCAAGGTGGGCAGCATCGGCGACAACCGACTGGGCGGCTGGTACAGCTACCGCGCCAGCAAGGCGGCGCTGAACATGCTGCTGGCCACCGCCGCCATCGAGCTGCGCCGCAGCCAGCCGCACACCGTGGTGGTGGCGCTGCACCCGGGCACGGTCAGCACCGGGCTGTCGGCACCGTTCCGCGGTGGCGAGATCGGCCGCCCGGCCGACCTGGCCACCGCCCAGATGCTGGCCACGCTGGATGGCTTGACGCCCGCCGACAGCGGAGCCTTCGTCGCCTACGACGGCCAGCGCCTGCCCTGGTAGCTGGCCTGGTCGATCAGCCGCCGGCCTGGTTGATCAACCGCCGGCCTTGCCGACGGCGCGGGCGATGCCGCGCAGGATGTGCAGTTCCTCGGCCGTGGGCTGGGCGCGCTGGATCAACTGCTGCAGCCGCGGCATCAGCCGCTTGGGCGCCGCGGGGTCGAGAAAGCCGATCTGCTCCAGCACCTGCTGCCAGTGGTCCAGCGCACCGGCAACGGCCGCGCCGTCGGCCGGCACGGTGGCCGCGGTGCGGGCCTGCACCGGCCAGGCCCCCAGCGCGCAGCGCCAGTCGTAGGCGATGCACTGCAGCGCCTGCGCCAGGTTGAGTGACCCGTAGTCAGGCGCGCTGGGGATGCTGAGGCACACATGGCAGCGCCACACGTCGGCGTTGGCCATGCCGAAACGCTCGCTGCCGAAGACGAAGGCCACGGTCTGCGTGCCGGCGGCCACTTCGGCGGCCAGGGCCGGCAGCCGCTCACGCGGGGCACAGGTGGGCGGGCCGAAGTCGCGTGGCGTCATCGCGGTGGCGCAGGCAAAGCTGATGCCGTCCAGCGCGTCGGCCAGCGTGGGCACCACCCGGGCGCGCACCAGGATGTCGGCCGCGCCGCTGGCCATGGCCACCGCGTCCTCGTGGCTGGCCACGTCGGCAAAGCGCGGCGCCACCAGCACCAGGTCGGAAAAGCCCATCACCTTCATCGCCCGGGCGGCCGCGCCCACGTTGCCGGCATGGCTGGTGTTCAACAGCACGAAGCGGGTGGCATCGTGGGCGGCGAGCGGCGTGTTGGCGGTCACGTGCGGGTAAACTCCAGGGGTGCTTGCGTGATTGTCCGGTGCGGCCATGCCGTCCACCGCCGCGCCACCGCTCTTTCTTTCTGCCGCCCTGCTCCACGCCTTTCCAGGACACCCCATGTCGCAATCCCTGCACCCCATGCTCAACATCGCCATCAAGGCCGCGCGCGCTGCAGGGGCGATCATCAACCGGGGCTCGCAGGACCTGGACATCCTGAAGATCAGCAGCAAGGGCCCGAACGATTTCGTCAGCGAGATCGACCAGATGGCCGAGCAGGCCATCATCGAGACGCTGCTCACCGCCTACCCCGGCCACGGCATCCTGGCCGAAGAATCCGGCCGCGAGCATGGCGCCAAGCACAGCGAGTTCACCTGGATCATCGATCCGCTGGACGGCACCACCAACTTCCTGCATGGCTTTCCGGTGTACTGCGTCAGCATCGCGCTGGCCTTCCGCGGCAAGGTGGAGCAGGCCGTGGTCTACGACCCCACCCGCAACGACTTGTTCTACGCCTCGCGCGGGCGCGGCGCCTTCCTCAACGACAAACGCCTGCGCGTGAGCAAGCGCACCCGGCTGGCCGATTCGCTCATCGGCACCGGCTTCCCGTTCCGCAAGGGCGACAACTTCCAGCGCTATCTGAAGATGCTGGAGACCATCATGGCCGCCTGCGCCGGCGTGCGCCGCCCGGGCGCCGCCGCGCTGGACCTGTGCTACGTGGCCGCCGGCTGGTACGACGGCTTCTTCGAGACCGGCCTGAACCCCTGGGACATCGCCGCCGGCTCGCTGATCATCACCGAGGCCGGCGGCCTGGTGGGCAACTTCACCGGCGACGCCGACTTTCTGTACCAGCGCGAGGTGGTGGCCGGCAACCCGAAGGTCTACGGCCAGCTGGTGGCGCTGCTGGCGCCCTACAGCAAGGCCATCCGCGCCGACGAGCCGGCCGACGCCGCACCGGCCAACACCAACACCGGCGCGCTGGCCGCAGCTGCCGATGCCCTGGCCGGCACCGCGCTGACGGCGGATGCAACGGCCAGCGCCACCGCTGTCACCGAGCCGGCGCCTTCGGCCGAACGTGAACGCAAGCCGGTGCGCATCCGCAAGGTGGACGCACCACCGGCCGCAGACAGCAGCGCCCCGGCACGTGCACCGCGCGCGCCCCGCGCCGATTTCAACGACCGCCCGCGCCACACCGGCCAGCCGGCGCCCGGCCGGCCGCTGCCCAAGCGCCGCGACGACTGACCGGCGTCTTGCAGCCTGGGCGACACACCCGGCCGGGCCAGCCCGCCACAATGCGGGCATGAACTTCGACTGGACCAACCCCTACCCCACGGTGCGCAGCCCGGTGATGGCGCGCAACGTCGTCGCCACCTCGCACCCCCTGGCCTCGCAGGCCGGCCTGCGCATGCTGCAGCAAGGCGGCAATGCCATCGACGCCGCCATCGCGGCCGCCGCGGCGCTCACCATCGTCGAGCCCATCTCCAACGGCCTGGGCAGCGACTGCTTCGCCATCCTGTGGGACGGCAAGGCCATGCATGGCCTGAATTCGTCCGGCGTGGCACCGGCCGCCTGGAACCCCGGCTACTTCCGCCAGAAGTACGGCGACGCCAACGGCCACAAGCTGCCGCTGCGCGGCTGGGACACCGTCACCACCCCCGGCGCCGTGGCCGGCTGGGCGGCGCTGTCCAGGCGTTTTGGCAAGCTGCCGTTCGGCGACCTGATGCAGCCCGCCATCGAGCTGGCCGAGCGCGGCCACGGCGTGGGCCGCATCACCGCCCACAAGTGGGGCCTGCAGGTGCCGCTGCTGAAAGACCTGCCCGGCTTCGCCCAGGCCTTCATGCCGCGCGGCCGCGCGCCCGAGCCGGGCGAGCGCTTCGTGTTCCAGGAAGCCGGCGCCACGCTGCGCAAGATCGCCGCCTCCCAGGGCGAGGCCTACTACCGCGGCGAGATCGCCGAGGCCCTGGTGGCGCATGCCAAGGCCCATGGCGGCGCGATGACCCTGGCCGACCTGGCCAACTTCCAGCCCGAATGGGTCACGCCCATCCAGAAGGACTTTGCCGGCCACACGGTGCACGAGATCCCGCCCAACGGCCAGGGCATCGCCGCGCTGATGGCGCTGGGCATGCTGAACCACCTGGACATCGGCCGCTACCCGGTCGACAGCCTGGAAGGCCAGCACCTGCAGATCGAGGCCATGAAGCTGGCCTTCGCCGACACCTACCGCTGGGTGGCCGACGCATCGGCCATGACCCAGGTGACACCGGCCGACCTGCTGAGCGACGGCTACCTGGCCGACCGCGCGAAGCTGATCGACCCCAAGCGCGCGCAGGATTTCCAGCACGGCACGCCACCGGCCGGCGGCACCATCTACATGTGTGCGGCAGATGAAAGCGGCATGATGATCAGCTTCATCCAGAGCAACTACATGGGCTTCGGCAGCGGCGTGGTGGTGCCCGGCACCGGCGTCAGCCTGCAGAACCGCGGCCATGGCTTCACGCTGGATGAAAGCCACCCCAACGTGGTGGCCGGCGGCAAGCGGCCGTTCCACACCATCATCCCCGGCTTCCTCACGAAGGACGGCAAGCCGCAGATGCCCTTCGGCGTGATGGGCGGCAACATGCAGCCGCAGGGCCACCTGCAGACCATGGTGCGCATGCTGGTGCACCACCAGCAGCCGCAGGCGGCCTGCGACGCCCCGCGCTGGAAGGTGGCCACCGGTCTCAAGATCGACCTGGAGCACACCATGGCACCGGCGCTGCAGGCCGGGCTGAAGGCGCTGGGCCACCAGTTCGAGGCCAGCAACGACCCGTACATGGACTACGGCAGCGGCCAGTTCATCTGGAAGCTGAGCGACGACCTGGAAGACGGCTACGTGGCCGCCAGCGATTCGCGCCGCGACGGGCAGGCGGCGGGGTACTGACGCCCCGGGGCGGGCGCCCGCGCCGCCGGGTCAGGCCGGCGCCTGCGCCGGCACGGCCCGCCGCCCGGGTCTGCCGCGGGGCGGCGGCAGATCCAGCCCGCCCGGCGGCCGGCCGGTGTCCTGGGCCAGCAGGTGGCTGCGGCCCACGGTGCTGCACAGCCGCTGCAGCAGGCCGCAACGCTCGGCCAGGGCCTCGGCTTCGGCGATGTGGGCGCGGTGCCGCTCCAGCGCGGCCTGGGCCAGTTCCAGCAGCTTGGCGTTGCGGGTGCGCTCCACCGCCTTCAGCAGCGCTTCCACCG
>JAGOBT010000300.1 GCA_017999135.1 Burkholderiaceae bacterium | reverse complement strand
GCCCCAAGCCGGCCGGCGACCCGCCCGGCGGGTGGCGGCGGTAACCCGCCGCCGGGTGCCCCAGCTACTGCGCGGTCCAGCCCCCGTCGACCGCCCAGGCCACGCCGCGCACATTGTCGGCGGCGGGCGAGCAGAGAAACACCGCCAGGTCGCCCAGTTGTTCGGGGGTGGTGAATTGCAGCGACGGCTGCTTCTCGGCCAGCAACTGGCGCTTGGCCTCGTCGTTGGAGATGCCCTGCGCCGCGGCGCGGGCATCCACCTGCTTCTGCACCAGCGGCGTCAGCACCCAGCCCGGGCAGATGGCGTTGTGGGTGATGCCGGTGGTGGCGCATTCCAGCGCCGCGCTCTTGGTGAAGCCCACCAGGCCGTGCTTGGCCGCCACGTAGGCCGATTTCTGGGCCGACGCCACCAGGCCGTGGGCCGACGCCACGTTGATCACCCGGCCCCAGTTGCGCGCCTTCATGCCCGGCAGGGCATGGCGCGTGGTGTGGAAGGCGCTGCTCAGGTTGATGGCGATGATCGCGTCCCAGCGGTCGGCCGGAAAGTCTTCGACCGAGGCCACATGCTGGATGCCGGCGTTGTTGACCAGGATGTCGATGGCGCCGAATTCGGCCTCGCAGGCGCGCACCATGGCCTCGATCTCGGCCGGTTTGGACATGTCGGCGCCGTGGTAGCTGACGCGCCCGCCCAGCCTGGCCACGTCCGCCTTGGCGCCTTCCACATCGCCGAAGCCGTTGAGCAGGATGTTGGCGCCCTGGCGGGCCAGTTGCAGGGCGAGCCCCAAGCCGATGCCGCTGGTGGAGCCGGTGACAAGCGCTGTCTTGCCTTTGAGCATGTGCTTCTCCGAAAACATTCGATGGGTGGTAACTGCGATGATTATGGGCAAGGAGACCCTCACGATGGCTGACACCGCGCAACCCCAACCCCGCCTGAAGCATGTGCAGTGCCTGGGCAGCGGCGGCCTGCACCGCATGGCCTACTGGGAATGGGGCGACGCCGCCAACCCGCGCGTGCTGGTGTGCGTGCACGGCCTGTCGCGCCAGGGGCGCGACTTCGACACCCTGGCCGCTGCGCTGTGCGGCGACTACCGCGTGGTCTGCCCCGACGTGGTGGGCCGCGGCCAGAGCGACTGGCTGGCCGACCCGATGGGCTACGCCATCCCGAACTACGTCGCCGACATGGTCACGCTGCTGGCGCGGCTGGACGCGCAGACGGTGCACTGGGTGGGCACGTCGATGGGCGGGCTGATCGGCCTGGGCCTGGCGTCGCTGCCCGGCAGCCCGGTGCAGCGCCTGGTGCTCAACGACGTGGGGCCGGTGATCGAATGGGCGTCGCTGCAGCGCATCGGCACCTACCTGGGCATGCCGGCGCACTGGCCGACCGAAGACGCCGCGGCCGATGCGCTGTGGGCCATCAGCCAGGGGTTCGGTGCGCACACGCGGGAGCAGTGGCTGGCGCTGACGCGCCCGCAGCTCCAACCCGATGGCACCGGCTTCAAGCCCCATTACGACCCGGCCATCGCCGCCCCCTTTCGCCTGGTCACGCCCGAACTGGCCCAGGCCGGCCAGGCCGCGCTGTGGGCCAGCTACGACCGCCTGCGCTGCCCCACGCTGCTGATCCGCGGCGAGCAGTCCGACCTGCTGTCGGCGGCCACCGCCCAGGCCATGACCGAGCGCGGCCCGCGCGCCCGGCTGGCCGTGCTGCCTGGCGTGGGCCACGCGCCCACCCTGGTGCAGCCCGACCAGGTGGCGCTGGTGCAGGGGTTCCTGCGCGAGCCATGAAGACCGACCCGCAGGCGCCGGCTGCTGCGGTGCGGGCGGCGGCGCCGATCGTGGCGCTGACCGGCAGCGGTGTCGATGGCGCCGCCGACAGCGCTGAGGCCGAGCACAGCGCGCTGCAGCGCGCCCGCGCCTTTGCCGAGCCGCTGCTGACCGGCCGCACGCTGGACAGCGGCGAGGACGCGCTGGGCCATGCCGATGGCGTGGCCGACATCCTGCAATCCATCGGCGCCGGGCCGGGCATGCGGGCGGCCGCCTATCTGGTCTACGCCGGCGACTTTTTGCAGAAGCCCGAGGAGGTGGTGTCCAAGGCCTTCGGCGAGAGCTATGCCGGCCTGGTGGCGCACACCCGCAAGCTGGTGCAGATCCAGCGCGCCGCGCGCGAGGCGCAGGTGGAAGCCGAGCAGCGCGCCCAGCAGACCGAGCGGGTGCGCAAGATGCTGCTGGCCTTCTCGCGCGATCTGCGGGTGGTGCTGCTGCGCCTGGCCTCGCGGCTGCAGACATTGCGCTGGCATGCCGCCAGCAAGGTGCCGTGCCCGGCACTGCTGGCGCAGGAGAGCCAGCAGGTGTTTGCGCCGCTGGCCAACCGGCTGGGCATCTGGCAGATCAAGTGGGAGATGGAGGACCTGGCCTTCCGCTTCCTGCAGCCTGCCGACTACAAGCGTCTGGCCCAGGCCCTGGCCGAGAAGCGGCTGCAGCGCGAGACCGGCATCGAGGCCGCCCGCGCCCGCCTGCAGGCCGAGCTGGCGGCTGCCGGCATCGGCGCCCAGGTGCAGGGCCGCCCCAAGCACCTTTACAGCATCTGGAAGAAGATGCAGGGCAAGGGCCTGCCGCTCGGCCGGGTGTTCGACCTGCGCGCCCTGCGGGTGATCGTGGCCGACGTGCCGGCGTGTTATGCCGCGCTGTCCTGTGTGCATGAATGCCACCGCCCGGTGCCGGGGGAATACGACGACTACATCGCCCGTCCCAAGGCCAACGGCTACCAGAGCCTGCACACCGTGGTGCTGTTCGACGATGCCGACGGCGACGGCCGGCCGGTGGAGGTGCAAATCCGCACCGCGGCCATGCACGAGCATGCCGAGCACGGCGTGGCCGCGCACTGGGCTTACAAGGAGGCCGGCGCCAAGGGCTATGCCGGCGTGCTGGCGGCGGGCGAGTTCGAGGAACGGGTGGCCGAGGCGCGCAAGGCGGTGCTGCGCCAGCTGCTGGCCTGGGAGCGCGAGTTTGTCGACCAGGCCGGTGATGCTGCGGGCGTGGCCGGTCCGTCGTTCGACGACCGCATCTACGTCTTCACGCCCCAGGCCACGGTGATCGAGCTGGGCGCGGGCGCCACGCCGGTCGACTTCGCCTATGTGCTGCACACCGACCTGGGCCACCGCTGCCGCGGTGCGCGGGTCGACGGTGCCATGGTGCCGCTGAACACCCCGCTGGCCAACGGACAGACGGTGGAGGTGGTGGCCGCCAAGGAGGGCGGGCCGTCACTCGACTGGTTGAATGCCGAACTGGGCTACATCCGCAGCCCGCGCAGCAAGGCCAAGGTGCGGGCCTGGTTCAACGCCCAGGCGATGCAGACCACCATCGCCCGCGGGCGTGAGCTGGTGGAAAAGCTGCTGCAGCGCGAGGGCCGCACCGCCATCAAGCTCGACGACCTGGCCGCGCAACTGGGCTTCAAGGGCGCCGACGCGCTGTTCGAGGTGGTCGGCAAGGACGAGTTCTCGCTGCGCAACATCGAGCTGCTGCTGCGCCCGGCCCCGGCCGCGCCGGCCGAGGACGACGGCATCCACTTGAAGCGCACCCGCGCCACCGAGGGCGGCGTGCTGGTGGTGGGCGTGGAATCGCTGCTGACGCAGTTGGCGCGCTGCTGCCGCCCGGCACCGCCAGATGCCATCGGCGGCTATGTCACCCGCGGCAAGGGCGTGGCCATCCACCGCAGCGCCTGCCCCAACTTCCGCCACATGGCCGAGCGCTCGCCCGAGCGGGTGATTGCCGTGGCCTGGGGCGATGCCGGCGACAACGCCGCCTACCCGGTGGACGTGGTGGTGGAGGCGGCCGACCGGTCGGGCCTGCTGCGCGACATCAGCGAGGTGTTCGCCAAGGACAAGGTCAACGTCACCGGCGTGCACACCCAGTCGGTCAAGGGCCCGGGAGGGAAGGCTGGCAGCACCGCCTACATGACCTTCACCGTGGAACTGGCCGACGCCACCCGGCTGAACGCGGTGCTGCGTGCGGTGGCTCAGGTACCGGGCATCCGTCACGCCCGGCGGCGCTAGGCTTCATGGTTCAGCGTGCTATAGTCCTGGGCTTCGCAGGCGCGTAGCTCAGCTGGTTAGAGCACCACCTTGACATGGTGGGGGTCGTTGGTTCGAGTCCAATCGCGCCTACCAAATTGCAAAGCCGGTCGGTCTCCAGGGATTGACCGGCTTTTTGTTGGGCGAATGCACCCGCAACCCCCAGCCCGCCACCCGCCGCCGTGCGGCGGCACCGCGGTCACCGCGCCGTCGCGGCCCCGCGGTAGCGCGCCGGTGGCAAGCCGGCGCGGCGGGTGAACTCGCGCGTGAAGTGCGCCTGGTCGGCAAAGCCGCAGAGAAAGCCGATCTCGGCCAATGTGGTGCCGGGGCGCGCCAGGCAGATGGCGGCCTGGCGCACCCGCACCTCGCCGAGCAGGCTGCGGTAGCTGGTCCCGGCGTCCGCCAGCTGGCGCTGCAGCGTGCGCAACGACAACCCCAGCGCGGCCGCCGCATCGGCCACGCGGTGCGCAGCAGCCAGGTCATGCGCCATCCAGCGGGCCAGGTCGGCAGCCGGCTGGGGCCAGGGCAGCGGGCTGTCCAGCGGCGGCGTGGCTGGAGGGCTGGCCCCCGGCGCGACGGGGGGCACCATGGCCGATGCGGGGTCGGTGCTCAACCAATGCAGTTGCCAGCGGTCCGCCGAGCCCGCTGCCCAGGCCGACGTGGCGCCGTCGCCATGGACCACCTGGTCGCCGATCTTCACGCGCAGGCCGCGGCAACCGATCGTGCGCAGCGCGCCGATCCAGGCGCCCAGCACCGCCACGCTTTCGGCCGCCAGAGGCGGCGCGCCCCGGGTCGAGGTGTGTTCGAGCGTCAAGCACAACGCATCCTGCGCCAGGCAGCGCACCCGGTGGCTGAGGTGGACGTACCGCTCCAGGCGCTGCCAGCGCGCCAGGAAGTCGTGC
>JAGOBT010000299.1 GCA_017999135.1 Burkholderiaceae bacterium | reverse complement strand
CGAAGGTGTCGTCGCTGTTCAGGAACCCGATCAACTCGCCGGTGGCCAGGCGAAGCCCCTTGTTCATGGCGTCATAGATGCCATTGTCGGGTTCCGACACCAGGCGGGCGATGCGCTGGCCATGGGCAGCAATCAGCGCCAGGCTGTCGTCCGTCGAGCCGCCGTCCACGACGATGTGCTCGATGTCCGGGTGGGTCTGCTGGGCCACGGATGCCAAGGCCTCGACGATGGTCGCCGCGCTGTTGTACGCAACAGTGATGATGGTGACCTTCAAGGTTCAGCGTTCCGTGCGTGGTGGGGTGGTGGCAACTGCGCCGGATTCTCGCCCGTCTGCTGTGGCGATCGCCAACATCTGCTGCGCCACGCTGTCCCAGTCGGGGGGCAATGCCTTCAGCCGGTCTGTCCAATCGGGCCACCAGCCGCCGGCCAGGCGATCTGACAGTGTCGTCAGGGCCAGTTTCAAGGCGCTGACCGAGCCGGGATCGAAGTAGATCGCTGCATCGCCGCACAGCGTGTGGGCGTAGGGCAGATCGGGGCAGACGATCGGCAGTCCGACATGCATCGCCTCGATCAATGGAAATCCGAAGCTCTCGTCCGTCGACAGGAACAGCAGCGCATCCACGTTGCGGTAGACGTCGAGCATCTGGTCGGCAGCCAGGAAGCCGCTGCAATGCAGCCAGGGCACGGCGGGGGCAGGGGAGCGGTCTGGCGCCAAGGTCACGGTCAGGCGTTCGACGGGCCAGGGTGCGGTGACAGCGTCGGTGATGCCGGCCAGCAGGCGGTGGTTCTTGTGGGGGTAGCCTGCGGCCGGGTAGACCAGCGACAGCCCGGCGCCTGCCGGCGCGCGGCGGCCACGGCGCACGATGTGGGCGCGTAGCAGCCATTCAGGCACGGGTTGCGCCACCACATGCACCCGACCGGCAAGCCGTGGGTGGCTGGCAATCAAGGCGGCCCGCATCACCTCGGTCTGGACGATGAAGGCTTGCGCATGCCGGGCGTTGCGGCGGAACACCCAGCGGGCGATGGCGAACTTGACGGCGTCGATCCACCGGCTTGCCCGGGTCGGCGCGACCAGGTGCGACGACTGCAGGAAGACGGTCTGTGGCGCACGGCAGTGCAGCGGCAGGTCGCCCAGCACCAGCAGCGGCGTGTCACCGTCGAACTGCCCGGCCAGCCAGGTGCACTCCAGCAGCCTGGACAACGCGTTCGGCAAGTGCCGCTGGTAGCGCTGCACACGCACGCCCGCGCCCTGTGCGCGGTAACTGGCGAGGTCACCCCGGTCGGGCAGGTGCAGGTCGGCGATGTGCACCGTGCTGCAGCGTTCCAGTGCGGGCAGCAGGGACTTCAGCAACTGGCTGGCGCCGGCACCGGCCACGTTCGTCAGGTGCACACGCACGGCCGGCCCGGCGTCAGCCTTGGTTGTCACGGGATGTCCGATACCAGGGGGATGGAATCCGTGGCCTGCTGGCAGCGTCGGCACGCACCACGGCCAGCAGGTAGGCTGCCGCCACGTCCGGGTCGATGGCCTGTGCTGCGGCTGCGGTGGCTGCACGCAGCCGTGCCAGCGATGCCGGGTTCAGCAACAGCGCCTGCAGGCCGGTGTGCAGCGCCTGCGGGTCGCCAGCAGCGAACACCGAGCCCGCACCGAACCGCTCGACCAGCGCATGCGCGCCGGCGCGGTCGCTGCAGAGCACCGGCACACCGGCCAGCAACGCCTCGTTGACGACCACGCCCCAGCCGTCGTAGCGGCTGGGCAAGACCAGCAGGTCGTAGCCGGCGATGACCGTCTGCGCCTGGCCGAATGGAATGACGCCGCCGTAGCGCACCCCGGCGGTGTCCAGCCCGTAGGGCGCCGGGTTGCCGGGCCCGAAGGCGTCCAGCGTGATCTGCTGCCCCTCGGCCTGCAGGCGCTTGACCGCGGTCACCAGCAGGTCGAGGCCCTTCGTTCGGATCAGGCTGCCAACGAACACGACCCGCAAGACCGGCCCCGCCGGCCGCATGGTGGCCTGCTGGGGCAGTTGGTCATGCCTGGGCACGAAGTAGCCGAATGGAAACAGCTTGTCGGCGGGCAGGCCGGACCGGCGGTACTGCGCCACCGCCAGCGACGACATCGCGAAGACGCCACGGACACGCCGCCGGATCAGGTGTCCGTAGCAGCGGTAGACGAACGGACGCAGGCGTGTCTTCAGCCGCCTGACCAGCCCATCCGCGTCGTCGAAATAGCCCTCGTTGCCGGGCGAGTAGGGCTCGGACATCAGGTAGAACTCGACGCCCAGCATGACCGCCAGCACCATGGTCAGGATCAGTCGGGGCTGCTCGAACGGGCTGCAGAACAGGTGGATGTCATGCCGGTGCGCCTGCAGGCGCCGGATGCTGTCCAGCAGGCCGCCCTTCGCCGGCAGCAGGCGGCGCTCGATCGACGTCACCCGTGTGTCGGTCCAGCCCTGAGCCTGGCGCACGGCATGCTCCAGGCGGGTGACATAGGCGACCACGCGCGCGCCAGACTGGCGCGACAGTGCCTGCAGTGTGTAGGCCTGGTGGTCGGTGAGCACCGGCTGCCAGGCGATGAAGGATGCTCCTGGGCTCATGGGTTCAGGCCGAAGATGAACCGCCCCACGGCATGCCCTGCCGGCCCGGGCGCGCAGCGCGCCAGCACGGCTGCCTGGCCGGCCTGGGCCATGCTTCGGGCGGCGCTGCGGTGTTCGACGATGCGCTGCAAGTGGGCGACCAGCGCGGCCGGGTCGTCCTGCTGCAGGTACAACGCGCCATCGCCCAGCACCGCGCGCACGTCGCTGATGTCGGTGCTCAACACCAGCATGCCCGCGCTGGCCATCTCGACCACCTTGGACGGGAAGGTGGTGTGGGCCAGCGCGCCGCCATTCGGCTTCAGCGCCATCCCGACGTCGCAGCGGGAGACAACGGCGCGGTACTCACGGTCGGTGAGCCTGCCGTGCACGACCACCTGGGGTGGCAGGTCGCTGGCGGCCAGGGCAGTCAAGGCGGCCAGGCTCGAGCCCTTGCCGGTGATCTCGATGCGCAACTGCGACTCCCAGCCTTGGCGGCGGGCACGCATCTGCTGCACGGCTTCGATCAGCAGGTCGACGCCAGTCTCCGGGTCCAGGGTGCCGCCCAGCATCGCGGTGACCGGGCCGGGGTGCCAGCGCGCGGCGTCGTCGGATGGCGCTGCAATGCCGTAGTAGCACTGGACCGGCCGGATTCGCGTCATCGCCGACAGTGCGCTGCATGCGAGCAGCGCGCCGGCACTGCACAGGTGGTCGTAGACCGTGCGCAGCGCGGCCGACCGCCAGCGCGACCATCCCCGCTGTGCCAGATCGATTTCACCGTCTTCCAGGTCGAGCACGCGCCGGTAGCCGAACAAGGCGGCCGCCACCAGCGTCGGCAGGTAGGCCGCCTGGCGGTTGTAGAACACCAGGGCGCGGTGACCAGGGGTGGCCAGCCGACGGGCGATGCCGACCGGGGCCAGGAGCGACAGCAACTCGGACCAGCCGCGCCTTCTTGAAAACGGCGCGTAGATCACGGGCACGCCTGCCACCCGACGAACCCGCCGCGGGTGGTAGGCCGCCGACCCGTCCGCGCGGCCCCGCCCGAGGCTCAGCACGCAGGGGCGCAGCCCCGCCTGCCGCAGCGCCGCGCACAGCTGCAGCACTTTGCGTGATGCTGCCGGGCTGTCCGTGGTGATGCCGCGCTCGATGCGGGTGGCGTCATCGAGCGCGTTGCAGATCACCACCACGCGGTGCCTTGTCATGGTGCCAGCGCGCGCTTGACCACCGCCGGCACGCCAGCGACCAGCGTGTTGGCGGCGACATCCGAGGTCACGACCGACCCGGCCGCCACCACCGCCCCGTTGCCGATGGTCACACCGCCCAGGATCTGGCTGCCTGCACCGATCCAGCAGCCGTCGCCGATGCGGATCGGCAGCGCCGTGCCTGGACCCGCCCGGCGCGATGCCGGCCCGAACTGGTGACTGCCCGTGACGAAGGAGACGCCCGGGCCGATGTCGCAGCGAGCGCCAATGACGATGGCCGCGTCGACATGGGTGTAGACGATCGCCCCCGGACTGAGCCAGGTGTCGTCACCGATCTTCAGGACGCCGCGACCGTAGATCCAGCCGCGGCCGCAAAACTTGACCTGCTGCCCCAGGTCCACGACGGCCAGGCGCAGCAGCCAGGCGCGCAGCGCAAAACAGCGCGATGGTGGCAGCCAGCCGAGCAGGAAGTTGATCAGGTGTCGCAGCACGTGCAGAACTTGGAGGCGGATTCAGACTGGCCGCAGCGTGGCAGGGGGTGGAGGCGCTGCGTCCCGGTGGCGCGCTGTGGCAAGCCGCCGGTGCGGGCGCTGGCTGGCTGCCAGCAAGCCCAGGAAGGCCAGCGTCGCGACCAGGCGGGAATAGTCACTCGGCCCGAACGCCTCGCCCTTGATCATCGCCGCGGCAAAGCTGCCGTGAACCACCAGGCTCAGCAGGGCGCAGGCGCGCCGGCCCCGGCTGCCGCGCAGGCCGCAGGTCTGGCGAAACCAGCACACGATGCGCAGATTCAGGCTGGTGTAGAGCGCCAGCACCAGAAGCAGGAATGGCAGGCCGCCTTCCTGCAGGGCCCGGATGAAGCCGATGTCGGAATAACAGGCAGCAGCGGTGTCGCAGGCCCCGCCCAGGCCGAGCAGCAGGTCCAGCGCGTCGGGCGACACCACCAGCATCGCCGCCAGATCGGACAGGGTGCTGCTGTCTTGCGAATCGGCATCGATGAACTGCGTGAGCCCGGCACTGACCCAGTTGGCCAGCGTGGCGATGTCGTCGCCGAAGTAGAGCGCGCCGAAGTAGACCAGCGGCAGCAACAGCAGCAGGACCGTCGCCAGCAGGTGCTGCATGTAGAAGCGGTGGAAGAACAGCGTACCGCCTGCGAGGTAGCACAGCAGGACCGGCACAAGCCCGATCCGCGCGTTCACCAATGCCACCAGCAA
>JAGOBT010000298.1 GCA_017999135.1 Burkholderiaceae bacterium | reverse complement strand
CCTGCTGGCCGCCGGCCGCAGCGTGGGCGAGATCGCCGAGCAGCTGGTGCTGTCGTCGAACACCGTCAGCACCTACCGGGCGCGCATCCTGGAGAAGACCGGCGTGCGCAACGATGTGGAGCTGGCGCTGTACGCGGTGCGGGAGGGGTTGTAGCGGGGACGGCCACTCGGTGGCTTGTGCAGCCAGGCTGCATGCTTGCCTGTCACGTACAGAAATCTGTATGCTCCTGGCATGAAGACCACGCTTGACCTCAACGACCAGCTGTTGGCGGACGCCAAGGCGCTGGCGGCCCAGCAACGCACCACCCTGACGCGCCTGATCGAGGAAGGTCTTCAGCTGCGCCTGCGCGCCAGACCAGCGTCTGCAAAGCCCGCGCGGGTTCAGCTGCCCGTCTTCCAGGGCCGCGGCGGCCTGGTGGCGGGCGTCAACCCGCTGAGCAACAAGGCGCTGCTCCAGGCCTTGGACGATGACGCCTGACGTCAACGTCCTGGTGGCGGCGTCCCGCGCCGATCATCCCCACCACGGGGTGGCGCGCGACTGGCTCGAAGCCTCGCTCGGCCAAGCCGGCACGGGTGCTGCGTTCACGCTGATGCCGATGGTGGTTGCCAGCTTTCTGCGGCTGGTGACCAGTCCGAAGATCTTCCTGATGCCGACGCCAGTGGAAGACGCTGTCGCCTTTATCGACGCGCTGCTGGCGACGCCAGGCGTGCAGATGGCACCGCTGGGCCCCGAATGGCCGAGGTTGCGCCAACTGTGTCTGGCCAAGAACCTGCGCGGCAACGACATGCCAGACGCCTGGTTGTCATCAGCGGTGGCGCAAGCCGGCGAGCACCTGGTCACCTTTGATCGGGACTTCAGGCGCTTGCTCACGCGGAGCCAGTACACCCTGCTTGTCGCCGTCCAGGCGCATTGCACGGCTGATGCGCCTCGGCCGCCCCTTTCCGATCTTGCCTGCATCGCTGATGTTCGAGCTTGACGAGATCACGGCGGCCTACGTCCTGACCAAGAAGCCACCGCCAGCGGCGCCGCCCAGCCTCCACGACATGGTGCGCCAAGTTGCAATGCTTGGCGGCTTCCTCGCTCGACAGGGCGACGGCGAACCTGGCGTCAAAACCATCTGGATCGTTCTGCAGCGAGTCAAGGTCACGGTAGGCCTCGGAACACGAAACACTTGCGCGCCGGGTGCGGCCGCCCAGTCCGAGGCTGTGGCATCCTTGTCGTCTTCCACCCTGAAGGTGCCCTATGACCACCCCGCTAGAAGTCCTCGAAGCTCAAGTGCTCAGCCTCTCGCAGGCGGATAGGTCTCGCCTTGTGGACAAGCTTCTGACGAGTCTGTCTCATGGCACAGAGTGGGAGCAAGCCTGGGCCGGTGAAGCGGACCGCCGCGAGGCCCGCATCACAGGCGGGCAAGCGCAGTGGGTCAACGGACCTGAGGCTGTCAACCGCATCCGCACAGCCCTACGGTGAGTTATTCGCTGACATCGGAGGCTGAAGAAGAACTCGCGGACGCCGCCTCCTTCTGCCTTCAGCACTTTGGCCCCGTCGCCGCAGTGAATTTCTTGGACACCTTCGAGGCGAAAGCGAAACTGATCGCCGAATCGCCAGGATTGGGAACGCCTACCGCGCAAGGACGAAGCCTCTATCCGATCGGTCGGTATCCTTTCTCGATGCTCTATCGGTTGGAAGATGGCAGCCTTCGGATCAGCGCCATCGCTCATCACGGTCGCGGGCCAAAGTACTGGCAGCAGCGTCAGTAGCGACACAAGTCAGATCTCGTTGACCGAGGCGGTTCTAACTCAACTGTTCCGGTTTCCGAGGCGGCTTGCACCATGCAGCCCGTTGTGCTGGCCCCGTCGCGCGAGGCCGAAGACAAGCCTCGCTTCCGAACTCAGGCAACGGTGCCATGGATGCCGGCTTGACCGACGGGCCGGCGTGCCACCAGCGTGGCCTGCAGCGCGCCCCGGGCATCGTGCTGCAGCAGGCGCAACTCGTCGGCGGTGTCCACCACCGTCTGCCAATGGCCTGGCCCTGTGCCATGCCACTGCACAGTGATCGGCAGCGCCGAAGTCTTGACACGCAGCAGCGGCAGCGGCGCGGCGCCATCAGGCACCGGCAGACCCAGGATGTGCGCCGCGATGGCGGCCGCCTGCCGCGCGATGGGTTCGATGTACCGGCTGGCGCGCCCATCCACCACCGCGCAATCGCCCAGTGCATAGATGCCCGGCTGGCTGGTGGCGCCGCTGCCGCCATCCACGCTGATGCCGCCGGCGGCCGTGTCGAAGGCCAGCCCGGCGCTGGCGGCCAGCCGGCCGGGCGTGCGCAGGCCGGTGGCGCACAGCACCTGATCGACGCGCAGCGGCTCGGGCTGGCCGGCCAGCGTCAGCTGCCAGCGCGGCCCGGGGCCGTCGGCGGCGGCCATGCCGGTCACCCGCACCCCACCGATGAACTGGATCGGCAGCCCGGCCCAGGCGGCCAGCAGGCGCTGGCCGGCGGCGGGCGGCAGTTGCGCCGCCAGCGGCTGGGCCTGCACATCCAGCAGGTGGATCTGGTGGCCGGCCAGCGCCAGGTCATTGGCCAGCTCGCAGCCAACCAGGCCGGCGCCGACGATGGCCAGGTGCTGCGGGCCGCCGTCCAGCGCGGCGCGCAGCCGGCGGTAGGCCGCCAGGTCGTTCACCCGCCACACCTGGGCGGCGGGCAGCTCGGGCGGCAGCGCCGGTGCGGCGCCATGGGCCAGCACCAGGGCCTGCCAGCGCAGCGTGCCGCGGGTGGTGCGCAGGCGGCGGCCGGGCAGGTCCACCGCCACTGCATGGGTGTCGGCCAGCAGGTGCACGCCCAGGCGCCGGGCGGCGGCGTCGGCCGTCTCGCGCACCAGGCCGGCCAGCGGCAGCGCCCGGGCCATGGCCACGCTGAGCTGCGGCTTGTCGTACACATCGCCGCTGCAGGCGGCCACCATGCTGATGGTGGCGGTGCAGCCCTGCGCCCGCAGCGCCTGCACCACCTGCCAGCCGGCGCGGCCGGCGCCCACCACCACGATGCCGGCCTGGCGCGGTGCGATGGCCACCGCCGGCGCGCTGGCGGCGCGGGCCACGGCCACGGGCTCGTGTGGTTCAAAGTCCGCCTTGCCCACGCCGCAGATCGGGCAGGCCCAGTCGTCGGGGATGTCGTCGAAGCGGGTGCCGGCGGCCAGGCCGCTGTCGGCATCACCCAGCCGCTCGTCGTAGATCAATCCACACACGCGGCAGATGAACTGCCGCCACGGCAGGGCCTTCAGCGCGTCCGTCATGCCGGCATCTCCGCGGCCGACAGGCGCGCAATTTCCTTGCGCAAGTGCTTGATGGCCGGCGAGACGATGGCGACGAAGTGCGATTCGCGCACCCGGCGCTGCACGCCGTTGGACAGCACGTAGCCCCGCGCGCCCGAGTGCAGCAGGCTGGATTGCGCGGCGCGCAGCGCCAGCTCGCTGGCATGGGCGCGGGCGTCGAGCACGCTGATGAAGTAGTCGGTGCTGGTGTCGAAGGGCGTGGCGGCCAGGGTCTCCACCCGGGCCCACAGCGCGTCCAGCTCGGCCTGCAGGGTGTCGGGCCGGTCTTCCAGAAAGCAGTTCACATGGCCCAGCGCGGGCTCCACCTGCCACATGGCGTCGATGGCGCCCTGGGTCACGCCCAGGCCAAAGCCGCACTGCAGCAGGATGAAGCCGGCCCGGATGCGGCCGATCAGCGGCTTGGCCGGGTGGGCGATCACATCCGCATCGGGCACGAACAGGTCGGTGCAGCGCAGCGCCCAGGTGTTGGTGCCCTCCATCGCGCTGAAGCTGGGGCAGGTGCGCAGCTCCGCGCCAGGCGCGTCGCAGCGCAGCAGGAACATCACCTCGGTGGGCGCGGCGCCGGCCTCGCCATCCACCCCCGCCAGCACGCCGGCATAGTGGTCGGGCCCCAGGTTGCTGACCCAGGGCAGGGTGCCGTTGATGGACCAGCCGCCGTCCACCCGGCGGGCTTTCAGCAGCAGCGGCTCGATGCCGGCATAGGCCTTCATCGGGTTGCTCATGCCGGTGCCGCCCAGGCGGGCGCCGGTGGCATGCAGCGGCAGCAGCTCACGCTGCAGCGTGGGGCTGGCGGCCTGCTGCAGGTAGAAGCCGCACACCTGCTGGCACCACACCATGAAGCCGGTGGCACCGCACACTTGTGACACCGCCGCGCTGGCGCGGATGGCGGCGGCAAAGTCGCCCGCCGCCATGCCCGGCCCCAGGTGTGCGCTGAAAGCGCCAGCGGCTCCCAGCGCCTGCAGGATGTGGCGCGGGTAGCTGCCGCGGTCGATGGCGTCGGCGGCATCCGCCAGCGGGCCCTGCGCGATGGCGCGCACGGCCTCCACCAGCGGCAGCGGCAGTTGTTCCGGTGCGCCCATGGTGCTGGTTCCTCGTGTTCAGGCCAGGCCGATCTCGAACGCGATCGGGTTGCGCATGCTGTTGGCCACCGGCGAATAGACGTTGGCGTGCTGCACGATCTCGTCCAGCACCTCGCGCGGCGCGTCACCCTCGATCACCACCTTCACCCGGATGGCCTGGAAGCCCATCTGCGGCGGCAGCATCTCGGCACCGCCCGCGCCCCAGGCCGCGGGGTTGCCGATGTCGCCTTCCAGGAACAGCTCCAGCTTCGACAGCGGCACCTGCTTCCAGGTGGCCACCGCGGTGATGCCCACCGCCAGGCAGCCGCCCAGCGCCGACAGCACGATCTCGCCGGGCGCCGGCGCGGTGTTCTCGCCGAACAGGTGCAGCGGCTCGTCCACCACCACCGGCGCGTGGTCACCCACGTAGCTGAGTGAGCGGTACTGGCCTTCCATCACCGTCTTGACCTTGTTGGTGCCGCGCTTGGCGGGGTTGCCGCGGCCGGCGGCGGCAAAGGCCATCAGGCCGTCACGGTCGATGGGGCGCCGGGGGGTCTTCACGGTGGAGGGTTCGATCAGGGCGGCCATCAGGCAGGCTGCCATGGGGGGTG
>JAGOBT010000297.1 GCA_017999135.1 Burkholderiaceae bacterium | reverse complement strand
GCGGTGCCGTTCACCGCCACCCGTCGCACCCTGTCGGCGCAGGTGCATGTGCCGGTGGCGGGCATTCCCATGGTGGTCAAGATCGAGGGCCCGGGCGGCGTCACCACGCCGGAGGTGCCGGCCAACGAGGCCGTGGTGGCGGGCTGGCAGACCCTGACCTGGACCTTCACCAGCGCGAACCCGAGCCTGACCTACAACAAGATCGTGCTGCTGCCGCGCCTGGGCACGGTTGATCAGCCACCCGGCCAGTCGTACTACTACGACAACATCACCCTGCTGGACTGACCGCGCAGCGGTGCATGGGCATGCGGCCGCGCTGTGCGCGGCCGCTGCCGTTCAGGCCGGCGCTAGCGCGATGTCAGCCTCGATGGCCAGCACGCCGTCGGGGTCGCATTGCAGCTCGGGGCAAGCCAGCCAGCCGGCTGCAGTCTGCACCCGCAGCCGCGTGGCGCCGGCCGCCTGGTAGCGCACGGGGATGCCGCGCCAGGTGAACTGCAGCGCCATGCCGGCCGGCAGTTCCGCGTGGTCCAGCAACACCGGCTGCAGGCGCAGGCGGCCAGCGCGCATGCGCAGGCCCAGTTCCCCCCAGCGGGTGAGCACCTCTTCCTTGACCTGGCCCGTCATGCCGGGCTGCTGGGCGCCGCCTTCGCCAGGGGTGTGGCTGTACGGGTCGGCCGGGAAGGCGCCATACGCTGCCGGGGTCTTGCGGTAGCCCAGGCCGTCGCGCACGCGGCGGTAGTGGGCCTGCAGCGCCGGCAGGGCGGGGTGGCCGGCGTCGGCAGCGGCAAACACCTGCTCCTGCACCGCCAGCAGCAGCTTGGCCACCATGTGCCAGTAGATGCAGCCCAGCCCCTCGTAGCCAAACATCGTGCCCGAGCGGCCGGTGAACTGGTGGTGCTGCAGCACACGTTCATAGGCCTGTGCCAGTGGCAGCAGGTCGGGCCCCAGATCGGCGGCCGCCAGTTCCAGGTCGTCGCGGTTGGCCAGGTCGGGGGCGAACCGCACGGCGCCGTCGCTCTGCTGCTGCAGCAGGTCGGTGCGCCGCTCGGCCAGCAGGCGTCGCACCACGGGCAGGGCCAGTGCGGCGTCGTCGAGCTGGTTGCGCTGCAGAAAGCCCGGCAGCGGGCGATCCGGGTAGAGCAGGAAGCTTTGGCGGCGCGGGCAGAACAAGGCGCTGGCGAACAAGGCGTCGAGCAGGGTCACGGCGTCGGCCGGGTCCAGCAGGCCGGACGACAGCATCGCCACCTGGCCTTCGAGCATCGGGTACAGCGTTTCCACGGCAGCGCCGCCTTGCGACAGATCCACCAGGTTGTAGGCATGGAACAGGCCGTCGCTGCGGCGGCAGCGCTGCAGCGTGGCATCCACCAGGGGCAGCAGCGCCCTGGCCAGGTCGGTCAGCAGGCCAGCCGGCGCCCGCGCGCGCGCACCCCCCGGGTAGCGGCCCTCGGCGCCCCGATAGCCTGCGGCACGCCAGCCATCGAGCAGCCGCCCGGCACTGTCCAGGAAGCGGCGGCGCGCGCTGCTGTCGTCCACTGCCGACAGCGGAGTCTGCCGCAGCAGCGCCAACAGGCCTTCGATCGCCTGCAGGGTGAGCGGCGACACGTCGAAGGCGGCGCCGGCCGCGGGTTCGTCCAGCAACAGGCACAGCAGGCGCCGCAGGTGCGCCAAGGTCACCACCGACAGGCCGGTGCCCACCAGCGCATTGTTGGCATCGTTCCACTCCGGCCGCTGGGTGTGCAGCCACAGGCCGCCGCCGGGCACCAGGCTGCCCGCCTTGGCCAGCAGGATGATGGCCAGCTTCTCGGCCAGGGTGGCCAGCACCGGCATGCCGGTTCCATCCACCACCAGCAGCCCGTCGCTGCCCAGCCGGGCCGCGCGGGCCTGGGCGCGCTGGTTGGCGTCGGCGTCGAAGGTGATGGTGCTCTTGGGCTGTGCGGTCTGCTGGTCGTGCGGCTTGAGCCGGTAGGGCACGTCGGCGAAGCTGAACAGCGCGCGGTCCCACAGGTGGGCCATCTGGCCGGGCTGCTGGTCCTGCAGGGCTTCCAGCAGCCGCAGCAGGTACACCACCTGGTGGTCGCCCCAGTAGCCGATGTGGCTCCAGGGGTTGTCGGCCTCGGGCTGTTCCCAGTCGATGCCAGCGCGGCTGATGCGGTAGGGGTTGTAGCCATCGGGCGTCATCGCGCCCAGGAAGGCCGCCACCATCGACGTGGCGTAGGCCGGCTGGCTGGGCAGCAGCGCTTCCCAGTTCTGGAAGATGTCGCGCCAGTTGCCTTCGTAGTTGACGACGCGGCGGCCTGCACTGTCGCGCACCCGGATCGAGAACTTGTTCCACGGCCGGCTGGGGTCGCCATGGCGGCGGCTGAAGGTGAGCGGCAGGTATTCCAGCACCAGGCGTTCGGCCTGCGGGCCGGCCGCCCGGGCCAGGGCCAGCGCAGCGGCGCGCTCCAGCGTGGCCGGCCCCTGCAGCAGTGCAGGTTGCAGCATCGCGGCCACGGCCTGGTTGCGCTGGTGCAGAAAGGCCAGCAGATCGTCGCGGTCAAAGCGCGTGCCATCGACGAACACCCCGCCGCGCATGATGTTGAACAGCACGTTGGCGCGGTGGTGCGCAGCGGCCATGGCATCGGCCGACGTCTGGAAGGCATCGGCACGGGCCAGCAGGTCGTCCAGCCCGGCGTCGTTGTGGGCCAGGGCCTGGGCGATGTCGGCGTGCGTGCCGCCGCCTGCGCGCAGCCACTGCGCCAGCTCGAACGCCTCGACCTGGCTTTTCGGGCCGTCCAGCACCTGGTGCCACTGCAGGCCATCGGCACCGACCTGCGCATGGAACTGCACCAGGAACGCGGCACGGCGGCCGCGTGTCAGCGATTCAGCCTCCACCTGGCCGCTGTGGCAGAAGGCTTCCACCTGATGGGCCGACAGCAGGCTGCGGGCATCGTCCGGCAGACCGGCGTGCCAGGCCACCAGTGCCTGGAAGCTCTCCTTCGGTTCTGCCCGGTCCCAGATGCGGGCATACAGGGTGAACAGGCCCAGCCGGCCGCCCGCGGCCGCTTCGTTCCACTTGTAGGCGTCGGCCAGGCTGCTCATGGTGCTGGCCTGCAGCACGCTGATGCCCGGCGGCACCAGGTTGAGCAAGCCGTCGAGCACCTGCACCTGCACGGCGGGGGCGTCGGCCGGGCCCAGCCACTGCAGCCGTGCGGTGCGCACCAGGCCCAGGCTGGCGGCACCCGCCCATTCCTGCTCGAAGGCCAGGCGGCCCGATGCGTGTACCTCGCGCAGCCGGATGCGGGTGCCTGACAGGTTCTTCCACACCGACCGCGTGCCACCGCCGCCCGCCAGGCGCGGCGCGAACGGCTGCCACAGCGTGGCCTGGCCGCCATCGACGATGCGGATCCAGGTGCGTGGCCCGGTGTGTTCCCAGCGCAGGTGGATCTTGTCCACCGTCTCGTAGGGCAGGAAGGCGCCTTCGGCATCGCGCCGGCCGCAGGTCAGCGAGCCGTTGCTGGACAGGAACGCCCACAGGTCACTGTCGCCCGCCAGGGTCATGAAGAACGGCGGCGCGCTGTCCGGGTGGTCAATGCGGTACCAGGTCTGGTTGTCTGCGTCGACGAAGGCGCCTGTCATGGTGCTGGTGTGCATGGTCGGGTGGGGGGTTGGGCTCAGAGCAGGCCGACGGAGTGCCTGGCGCAAGGTGGGCGCCGATCAAGGCCTTCAACGCGGCGCCGGCAGGGGCTCACTGTGCGCCTGGGGGCGGTCTGCCATCGTGACAGTGCCCGCTGATCGGGGCACTGAAAGCGCTTTCATATCGTGATGTTAGTGGAAGCTGCCGCTGGCGACAACATGGCGGATGGCGTTGCGCACCCGCCGCCCCATGCGTGCTGCGCATGGAGCAGACCGCGTGCCGGCGGCACCAAGGGAAATCCATCAGTGCCGTCAGCTTGTCAGCCTCGCGCTTCACAACTATGCTTTGTGAAAGCGCTTTCAAAATGGCTTGCCTGGATCTCGCCCAAGGCAGTCTGACGATCCCCCTGGACCGAAAGAACCCGGTCCGATCCACCTGGAGACCTCACCATGACCCGCCGCCCCCATCCGTCTGCACTGCTGGCCGTTGCGCTGGCGGCTTCCGTTCTCGTCTCCGCCTGCGGGGGTGGTGACGTCGGCACGCCGGACACCGTTGCACCCACCGTCGCCATCACCAGCAGTGCCGCCGGCACGACAGCCACGGGGCCGGTCACCTTCACCTTCACGTTCAGCGAAGATGTCGGCACCAGCTTCACGGCCGAAGACATCGTGGTCAATGGCGGCACGGCGGGCGCCTTCACCCGTGTCAGCGGCACCGAGGCCACGCTGGTGGTCACGCCGGCCGCCGGTGGGGCAGGCACCGTGTCGGTCAGCGTCGCGGCGTCGAAGTTCACCGACATCGCCAACAATCCCAACACGGCCGCAGCGGCGTTGGAGCAGAGCACCAACACCGGATCCACAGCCGTCGGCGGCAGCACCGGCACCTGCACCGCGGCGCCGTGCATCGGTTTCAGCAGCGAAACGAACAAGCTGACGCCCTTTGGCGCACTGGGCGCCGAGATCGTGGTCGATCCGCTGGATGCCACCAACAAGGTCGGCAAGCTCACCAAGGTGGTCGCCAGCGAGACCTGGGCCGGCGCCAGCTTCGACCCGGCTGGCGACAACTCCAATGTGGTGCCTGCGGTTGACCTGGCGACCAGCAAAGTGGTCACGCTGCGCGTCTACTCGCCCGCCGTCGGCGAGGTGGTGATGCTCAAGCTGGAGATCGCAGGGGCCAACGGCGCTGGCGCCATCGAGAAGAAGGTCAACACCACCGTGGCCAACGCGTGGGAAACGCTGACCTTCGACTTCGCCAGCCCCAGCGCCGGCAGCTACGACGCCACCAAGACCTACAACGTCATCAGCGTCTTCCCGCACTTCGACACCAAGGTGACCGCCGACACGGTGTTCTACGTCGACGAGCTGAAGTACGCCGCCGCCGGCGGCTCCGGC
>JAGOBT010000296.1 GCA_017999135.1 Burkholderiaceae bacterium | reverse complement strand
GTGGCGCGCGGGCGCAAGTACATCACCCCCGCGGTGGCCGAGCTGCTGGCCGACACCCTGGGCGCCAGTGCCGACAAGCTGCCGCACGAGCTGCTGTCCGAGCGCGAATTCCAGGTGTTCCTGCGGCTGGCCAAGGGCGAGACCATCGGCCACATGGCCAACGGCATGTCGCTGTCGGTGAAGACGGTGAGCACCTACCGCACCCGGGTGATGGAGAAGATGAAGCTCGCCTCCAACAGCGACCTGACCTACTACGCGCTGAAGAACGGCCTGATCCAGTAGCCGTGCGGCGGGCGGCCGGGCGTGGCCCGGTGCGTCAGTGCGCAGACGCATCGGGCACGAGCTCGGCGCAGAAGGCCAGCAGCTCTTCCAGCTCGGCCGACTTGTCGAACACACGGTGCGCGCCCAGTTCGGCGCAGCGCCGGCGCATGTCGGGCGTGGCGTAGTTCGTCAGCACCACCCGCTGCGCGCCGGGCTGCAGCGTGCGGGCGTGGCGCAGCACCTCCAGCCCCGTGCCGGACTTCAGGAAGATGTCGATGATCATCAGGTCGCAGTGCGCGCCCTGGGTGCGCATCCAGCGCAGCGCGCCGTCGGCGTCTTCGGCGGTGGCCACCACCTGCAGCGGCAGCAGTTCCTCGAGCGTGGCGATCAGGTTCTGCCGGATGATGGGGCTGTCCTCCACGATGAAGCAGGACACGGTGTGCGGATGGGGTGGCTGGACGGTGGGCACGCCCGCAGATTATGGGCAGCCCGGCCCGGTGCCGGAAGGCGGCGCGGGGCGGCAGTTGCTGTGGGCGTTGTCCTACAGGCGCAGCACCGAACTGACCGCTGCGCGACAGAAGCCACGCCGGCTTCGCCCCTAGAGTGCAGCCGGCACCGGCCCGCGCGGTGCCGCACTTCGACCGCCAGGAGCCCCCGCATGGCCGCCAGCACCGACACCGCCGCCGACACCGCCGCCGACACCGCGACGCCGCCCGCCCCCGTTGACACCGAGGCGCTGCGCCGCCGCTACGAGGAAGAACGCCTCAAGCGCGTGCGCAGCGACGGCAACGCGCAGTACGTGGCCATCACCGGCCGCTACGCCCACTACCTGGACGACCCGTATGTGGAGCCCGGGTTCACCCGCGACCCCATCAACCGCGAGATGGACGTTCTGGTGGTCGGCGGCGGCTTCGGCGGCCTGCTGGCCGCTGCCCGGCTGCGCGCCGCCGGCTACGACGATCTGTGCATCGTCGAGAAGGCCGGTGACTTCGGCGGCACCTGGTACTGGAACCGCTACCCCGGCGCCGCCTGCGACACCGAGAGCTACATCTACATGCCGCTGCTCGAAGAGACCGGCTACATGCCCACGGCCAAGTACGCCAAGGCGCCCGAGCTGCTGGAGCACTCGCGCCGCATCGGCCGGCACTTCAACCTGTACCCGGCGGCGCTGTTCCAGACGGTGATCACCGGCATGGCCTGGGACGACGACGCCGCCCGCTGGCGTGTCAGCACCAACCGTGGCGATGCCCTGGCCGCACGCTTCGTGGTGCTGGCCGGCGGGCCGTTGAACCTGCCCAAGCTGCCGGGCATCCCGGGGCTGGACACCTTCGCCGGCCACAGCTTCCACACCAGCCGATGGGATTACGCCTACACCGGCGGCAGCTCGATGGGCGGCCTCACCGGCCTGGCCGACAAGCGGGTGGGCATCATCGGCACCGGCGCCACCGCGGTGCAATGCGTGCCGCACCTGGGCGAAGGCGCGAAAGAGTTGTTTGTCTTCCAGCGCACGCCGTCATCAGTGGACGTGCGCAACGACCGGCCCACCGACCCCGACTGGGTCAAGAGCCTGCAGCCCGGCTGGCAGCGCGAGCGCATGCACAACTTCACCACGGTGATCTCCGGCGGCCGCTTCGAGGTCGACCTGGTCAACGACGGCTGGACCGACCTGATCAACAACATCGCCCTGGCCGCCCACCGCCAGGCCCAGGCCGGCGGCGAGGTGGCCGACCCCGACGCCCTGGTGCAGCGCGCCGACGACCTGAAGATGCAGAAGGTGCGCGCCCGGGTGGATGCGGTGGTACACGACCGCGCCACCGCCGAGGCGCTGAAGCCCTGGTACAACCAGTTCTGCAAGCGCCCCTGCTTCCATGACCAGTACCTGCCCACCTTCAACCGGCCCAACGTGCACCTGGTCGACACGTTAGGCCAGGGGGTGGAGCGCATCACGCCACACGGCGTGGTGGTGGCCGGCAAAGAATACGCACTCGACTGCCTGATCTTCGGCACCGGCTTCGAGGTGGGCACCGACTTCACCCGCCGGCTGGGCTTTGAAGTCACCGGCCGCAACGGCCTGACGCTGACCGACAAGTGGAAGGACGGCGCCAGCACCTTCCACGGCCTGTTCACCCGCGGCTTCCCGAACCTGTTCGTGATGACGACCCAGCAATCGGGCCAGAGCGCCAACTTCCAGCACATGCTCGACGAGCAGAGCCGCCACATCGGCCACATCCTGGGCGAGGTGAAGGCCCGCCGCGTGCGCACGCTGGAAGCCAGCGCCGACGCGGAAGCCAAGTGGGTGGACACCATCGTCAAGCTGGCACGCACACGGCATGATTTTCTGGCCGCGTGCACGCCGGGTTACTACAACAACGAGGGCAAGCCCGATGCCCGCACCGAACGCAACAACCAGTTCTGGCGCGGGCCGATGGTGTTCATCCGCCTGCTGGATGAGTGGCGCAAGGCCGGCACGCTGCCGGGGCTGGAGCTCACGCAGTGATCGCGCGGGCGGGCCGAGCGCCGGGCCGCTCCCAAGCCGGCCCGTCATCCCCACGGGGGATCGGCCGACGTACCCGTCGGACGAGGGGCTGACATGTCCGCCATGCGGTTCATCACCATCCCGACCAACGGCATCACGCTGCGCGCGGCAGTGCAGGGCAGCGGGCCGCTGGTGCTGCTGGTGCATGGCTTCCCCGAAGGCTGGCACAGCTGGCGGCATCAGCTCGGCCCCATCGCCGCAGCCGGCTTCACCGCCTGCGCGGTGGACGTGCGTGGCTACGGCGGGTCGAGCAAGCCACCCGCTGTGGCCGACTATGCGCTGGCGCAGATCACCGCCGACATCGCCGGTGCCGCTGCCCACCTGCAGCCTGGCGCGCCGGCCATCCTGGTCGGCCATGACTGGGGCGCACCCATCGTCTGGAACACCGCGCTGGCCCATCCGCAGCAGGTGCGCGCGGTGGCCGGGCTGTCGGTGCCGTGGACCGGCATCGCCAAGGTGCCGTTTCTCGAACCCATCCGCACCGCCTTCACCGCCAAGGGCCGGTTCTTCTACCAGGTGTACTTTCAGGACGAAGGCGTGGCCGAGGCCGAGCTGGAGGCCGACGTGCGGATGAGCCTGCGCAAGTTCGTCTACGCCATCAGCGGCGATGCGCCCGATGGCACGTGGCCGAAGAACAAGCCCCACGGCGCCGGGCTGCTCGACGGCCTGCCCGACCCGCAGCCCTTCCCCGCGTGGTGGACCCGCGCTGATGAAGACCACTTCGTCGCCGAGTTCACCGCCTCGGGCTTTCGCGGCCCGCTGAACCGCTATCGCAACCACGACCGGGATTTCGCCTGGCAGCAGCAGTTCATCGGCCGGCAGATCACCCAGCCGGCGCTGTTCATCGGCGGCGAGCGCGATCTGGCCTTGCGCATGCTGCCCGGCGTGAAGCCGGAGGAACTGATGGCGCCGCACCTGCCCGGCTTGCGCGGCGCGCACATGTTGCCCGGCATTGGCCACTGGACGCAGCAAGAGGCACCTGCCGCCGTCAACGCCTTGCTGCTGCCGTGGCTGAAAGGACTGTGATGCGCATGTCACTGCCTCCGTTCAAGCCCCTGCCGCTGAAGCCGCCAGCTGTCGACGTGCAGCGGCGCGCCGATGGCAGCATCCTGCTGCGCTCGCGCCATGCGCCCGGCCCCAGCCCGCGCAGCATCGCCCACCTGTTGCAGGAGCGTGCCGCCCAGCACCCCGACCGGCCGTGGATGAAGCAGCGCGCGCCCGGCCACGGCCCCTGGCGCAGCGTGACCTACGGCGCCGCGCTGGCCGCGGCCGAGTCCATTGCCCAGTGGCTGATGAACCAGGGCCTGAGCGCCGCCGACAGCGTGATGGTGCTGTCGGCCAACAGCATCGAGCATGCACTGATGACGCTGGGCTGCTACACCGCCGGCGTGCCGATCGCGCCGATCAGCCCGGCCACGTCGCTGTTGTCGACCGACTACGCCCGGCTGCGCCACTGCGCGGCGGTGGTACAGCCGCGGGTGGTGTTCGCCCAGGCGGGCGCGCCGTTTGCCCGCGCGGTGCAGGTGCTGCGCGACGCCCACCCGGGGCTGGTGCTGGTGACGGTGGATGGCGAGGGCGACGGCGCCGTGCCGTTCAGCGATCTGCTGGCCACCCGGCCCACCGCCGCAGTGGCCGCTGCACGCGACGCGCTGGGCCCGGCCACGGTGGCCAAGGTGCTGTTCACCAGCGGCTCCACCGGCCTGCCCAAGGGCGTGCCGCAGACCTTCGGCATGATGAGCGCCACCATCGCCGGCCAGGAAGGCCTGCGCGCCGAGCCACCCGAGCCAGGCCACATCCCGCAGAGCCTGGAGTGGATGCCCTGGAGCCACATCAGCGCTGGCAACATCGGCTTCAACAGCGTGCTGTGGAACGGCGGCACGGTGCACCTGTGCGAAGGCAAGCCCATCCCCGGCCAGTTCGACACCACGATCCGCAACCTGCGCGAGGTGTCGCCCACCGCCTTCGGCTCGGCGCCGATCGCCTTCGGCATGCTGGCCGACGCGATGGAGCGTGACCTGGAACTGCGCCGCAGCTTCTTCAGGAACCTGCGCTCGATGGGCTACGGCGGCGCCACGCTCAGCAACGACGTCTACGACCGGCTGCAGGCCCTGGCCATCGCCGAGACCGGCCACCGCATCGCGCTGACCACGATGTACGGCGCCACCGAGACGCAGGGTGTCACGGTGACACACTGGGCCACCGAACGGGTGG
>JAGOBT010000295.1 GCA_017999135.1 Burkholderiaceae bacterium | reverse complement strand
CGGCGGCCGTTCTCGGCAAAGCGCGGGCCGAAGCGGTCGTCCAGCGGCAGCACCTGGCAGCGCTCGGCCTCCTGCCACCACAGCGCCTGCAGCGCGGCCAGCCGCTCGGGCTGGGTGGCGGCCAGGTCGTGGTTCTCGGCGAAGTCGGCGTCCAGGTGGTACAGCTCCCACACATCGGCAGCGAAGGGCTGGCCCGACGCATGGAAGGCCACCGCCTTCCAGCCGCCGTGCCACAGGCCGCGGTGGCCGAACATCTCGAAGAGCTGCGGCTTGGCGCGCGGCGGTGCGGCCGGGTCGCGCAGCATCGGCGCAAAGCTCTGGCCGTCCAGCGGCAGGCAATCCAGCCCATGGCGTTGGGCCGGCGGCTGCAGGCCCAGCAGGTCGAGCAGCGTGGGCACCACGTCGCTGGCATGGGCAAAGCCATGGCGCAGTTCGCCGCGCGCCGCCAGGCCGGCCGGCCAGCTCAGGATGAACGGGTCGCGGATGCCGCCGCCGTGGGTGTTCTGCTTGTAGCGCTTGAGCGGCGTGTTGCTGCACATCGCCCAGCCCCAGGGAAAGTTGCTGTGGGTGTCGGGCCCGCCGATGGCGTCGATGCGGGCCAGCTTGGCCGGCGGTGGCTCGGGCACCTGGTTGTAAGGGCCCATGGCATTGACGAAGCCGAAGGGCCCGCCCTCCTGGCTGGCACCGTTGTCCGACAGCAGCAGCACGATGGTGTCGTTCAGCTGGCCGCTGGCCTGCAGGTGATCGAACAGCCGGGCCAGCTGCTGGTCGGCATGGTCCAGCATGGCGGCATAGGCAGCCTGCAGGCGCGTCATCACCGCCTGCTGCTCGGGCGGATGCTCGGCCCAGGGCTTGACGCCGGCATTGCGCGGCGGCAATTGGGTGTCCGGCGGCACGATGCCCAGCGCCTTCTGCCGCGCCAGCCTGCGTTCACGCTCCACGTCCCAGCCGTGGCTGAAGAGCGCATCGTGCTGGCGGATCAGCGCATCGGGCGCCTGGTGCGGCGCATGGCAGGCGCCCAGCGCCAGCCACAGGTGCCAGGGGCGGCCAGGCTGGTCCGCCAGGTGATCGGCCAGATAGCGGATGCTCTGGTCGACCAGGTCGGCCGTCAGGTGGTAGCCGGTCTCGTAGGAGCCCGGCGTGGGGATGGGCGTGTTGTCACGCACCAGCTCGGGCGCGTACTGGTCGGTCTCGGCGTCCATGAAGCCGTAGAACCGGTCGTAGCCGCGGCCCAGCGGCCAGCCATCGAACGGGCCGGTGGGGCCGGTCTCATTCAGCGGTGTGACATGCCACTTGCCGACCATGTAGTTCGCATAGCCGTGCGGGCGCAGCATCTCGGGCAGCGTGGCGGCCTCGGGCGCGATCTTGCCGCGGTAGCCGGGGTAGCCGCTGTCGAAGTTGGCCAGGCAGCCCATGCCCACGCGGTGGTGGTTGCAGCCAGTGAGCAGCGCCGCCCGCGTGGTGCTGCACATGGCGGTGGTGTGGAAGCCGGTCAGCCGCACCCCGCGCGCGGCCAGCGCGTCGATGGTGGGGGTGGCGATGGCCGACCCGTAGCAGCCCAGGTCGGCGAAGCCCACGTCGTCGAACAGCACCACCATCACGTTGGGCCGGCGCGGCCCGGCATCGGCACGCGGCGGCCACCAGGGGGTGGATTCGGCCACCGTGGGGCCGATGCGGCCGGGAAAGGGTGGTGTGCGCAAGCGGGCTCTCCAGCGACGCGATGGCGCATCCTAGGCACCGGCTGGCGCGCCAATTTCCACCCAGGTGACAATCCTGGGTCAAACCTGATGCTCGGTATCCCTGACACACCCACCGCCTGGCCTGCCGGCCCGCCGAACCATGCAAGACCCACCCCGCGCCTGGGCCGATGGCACCGCCGGCATCGGCTTCCAGGAAAGCCTGCGTGACCTGCCCGCCGACCTGGCCGATGCGCTGCTGCGCTGCGGCCAACAGCGCAGCTGGCGGCGCGGCCAGACGGTGATGCGCCAGGGCGCCCCGTGTGACGCGCTGGTGGTGGCGCTGCAAGGCCGGCTGGCCGCCACGCTGGGCCGCAGCGACGGGCACGACACCCTGTTGCGCTGGATGGACCCCGGCGAGCTGCTGGCCCTGCCGGCGGTGCTGGGCGGCATGCCGGCCACGGTGACGGTCGAGGCGCAAGGGCCGGCGCGCACGCTGCATGTGCCGCGCGCCGAGTTCATCGCGCTGATGCGCAGCCACCCCGAGGGCGCGGTCAGCATCGCCGTGCTGCTGAGCCGGCGGCTGGGCGAGCTGTTCCGCTTCGTCGAGCGCAACAGCAGCCGCAGCCCGCTGGCCGAGCGGCTGGACTTTGCGCTGCAGCGGCTGGCACGCTCGCAGGGCCAGCCCGATGGTGCCGGCGGCGTGCGGCTGAAGGCCACCCAGGCCGAGCTGGCCAATGCGGCCGGCGCGTCGCGCCAGCGGGTGCACCTGGCACTGAAGCAGTTGCAGGCCCAGGGCCGGCTGGAGCTGGGCTACGGCTGGGTGACGCTGCGACCCGCACCGGGTTGAGCCCAGCGCCACCCGCCGCCACGGCGGTGGCGCTGCCCAACGCCCGCCGCCTCAGGGTATTCATCGATCAGCGCGTCACATCCCGCATGGCGGGATGTGGACTCAGGGTTGCACCCGAGATTGTCAGCTGGTGTTGGCACAGCGTCAGAGATGGGTCAGTCGCTCCATGAATCATGGAACCACACGACGATCTGGACGTCGTCCCACCCTCTCAGGAGACACAACCATGGCAACAGCCAGCATGGCCGGCAAGGCCGCAGCGCACGACGCGCCGATGACCAAGGAGGAGAAGAAGGTCATCTTCGCCTCCTCACTGGGCACGGTGTTCGAGTGGTACGACTTCTACCTCTACGGTTCGCTTGCACTGTTCATCGGCAAGCAGTTCTTCGCTGCACTGGACCCGACGGCCCAGTTCATCGCCTCGTTGCTGGCGTTTGCCGCAGGCTTCATCGTGCGCCCGTTCGGCGCGCTGGTGTTCGGCCGCCTGGGCGACATGATCGGCCGCAAGTACACCTTCCTGGTCACCATCCTGATCATGGGCCTGTCGACCTTCATCGTCGGCATCCTGCCCGGCTACGCCAGCATCGGCGTGGCCGCCCCGATCATCCTGGTCGGTCTGCGCATCCTGCAGGGCCTGGCGCTGGGTGGTGAGTACGGTGGCGCCGCCACCTACGTGGCCGAGCATGCCCCCCAAGGCAAGCGTGGTGCCTACACCGCCTGGATCCAGACCACCGCCACGCTGGGCCTGTTCCTGTCGCTGATGGTGATTCTGGGCACCCGCACCGTGCTGGGTGACGAGGCCTTTGCCGACTGGGGCTGGCGCGTGCCGTTCATCGTGTCGATCGCCCTGCTGGCCGTCAGCGTGTGGATCCGGTTGTCGATGAATGAGTCGCCCGCCTTCAAGAAGATGAAGGAAGAGGGCAAGACCTCCAAGGCGCCGCTGTCCGAGTCGTTCGGCCAGTGGAAGAACCTGAAGATCGTGCTGCTGGCGCTGTTCGGCCTGGTGATGGGCCAGGGCGTGGTCTGGTACACGGGTCAGTTCTATGCGCTGTTCTTCCTGGCCAACGTGCTGAAGGTCGACTCGGCCACCGCCAACATCATGGTGGCGGTGTCGCTGATCATCGGTACGCCGTTCTTCGTGGTCTTCGGCACCCTGTCGGACAAGATCGGCCGCAAGCCGATCATCCTGGCGGGCATGGCCCTGGCCGTGCTGACCTACTTCCCGCTGTTCAACGCGCTGACCGGCGCTGCCAACCCCGAGCTGGCCAAGGCCCAGGCCACCGCGCAGATCAGCGTCAAGGCCGACCCGAAGAGCTGCTCGTTCCAGGGCAGCCCGATCGCCCGTGAGGTCGACTTCACCTCGGCCTGCGACATCGCCAAGCGTGCACTGACCCAGAGCTCGGCCAGCTATGCCAACGAGGCCCTGCCCGCCGGTTCGCCCACGGTCATCAAGATCGGCGACAAGGAACTGACCCCGCCCACCGCCGCCACCACGGCCGGCGGCCACAAGTTCGACGAGGCTTCGGTCAAGGCCATCGCCGGCTTCAAGAAGGAACTGGCTGAAGCACTGAAGGCCGCCGGCTACCCGCCCAAGGCCAAGCCGATCCCCTTCATGAGCGGTCAATGGTGGACGGTGGTCGGCATCCTGTCGATCCTGGTGCTGTACGTCACCATGGTCTACGGCCCGATCGCCGCCATGCTGGTGGAACTGTTCCCGACCCGCATCCGCTACACGTCGATGAGCCTGCCATACCACATCGGCAACGGCTGGTTCGGTGGCCTGCTGCCTTCGGTCACCTTCGCGATGGTGGCGGCCAACGGCAACATGTACTACGGCCTGTGGTACCCGATCGTGATCTCCGCGGTGTGCTTCGTCATCGGCCTGATCTTCGTGCGCGAGACCAAGGACGTCGACATCTACGCCCACGATTGAGGCCCACCCTTGATTGATTGACCCCGGACCGGGCGCCCAGGCGCCCGGTTCTTTTTTAACCCTCTCTAACGGACGCTCCAACCATGTGGAAAATTCTTGTTGCCTTCATCATCTTCGCCATCGCCGGGCTGTATGTGCTCAAGCAGGCTGGCGGCGACGTCAACATGGGCGGTGAAAGCCATGACGTGACCGGCGGGCATGCCGCGCCGGCATCGGCCCCGACCACCACCGCTGCGCCGGCGTCCGACGCTGCATCAGCGGCCATGCCCGCTGCGTCGGCCGCGTCGCAATGACACCCGGCGGCCACCGGGCCGCCTGATCAGCCGGGCCGGCCGTGCGCTCAGCGCGCCGGCGTGCCCAGGTTCACCAGTCCGCGCGCCGGCGCCGCCACCCGCGGCCACAGGGCCCGCTGCACCTGCCGGTACGTCAGGGCCGCCATGTCCATCGACCCCGCGCCGGGGGCCGAGACATACAGCACCTCGCGTGCGATCGGCGCAAAGCCGGCGTGGAAGTGCTGCGTCGACTTGACCACCAGCGCCCGCGGGCGCAGCGG